>NZ_CP064785.1:0-149270 GCF_015601345.1 Klebsiella sp. BDA134-6 | reverse complement strand
GGTGAAAGAGATCAGACAGGAGGTGGCGGTGCCGGTTGAATTGCTTGAAACCCTGCTGACTACCGTCGAACAGGCATTGTGGCGCAGGGAATGGGCCGCCCGGGATGATAACCACCCTGTGCCGGAAAGCGTGATGCGCAGGCTTTCAGATGCAGCGAAACTACGCGCATTACTGAAAGGCTGACAGCAAGCACAGGTTTCCGCCCCGCCAGGTTGCGGGGCGATATTTCCAGACAGAGACAAGAACAATGAAAAACGAGACCCTTAACGCCCTAATCCTACGACACGGCGACCGGCTGCTGCGTCAGTCTGGCTGGCCTGAATCAGTTGATATGGCGCCCGTCGCGCCGGAAACCGTACCCGGCTGGCTGGCCGCCTGCGGCTCTCTTAGTGGCGCGGAAATCCTGACGTTGACGATGCATCTTAGCCAGCCTCTCACGTATGGCCGGGCGGAGCTTCTGAAGGCCAGCGCCCGGCGACTGGCGGGGACACCTGCGCGGTTACATCTGTATCCGGTCCAGGGCTTCCCGCATCCGGAACAGCTGACTGAATGCCAGAAAATCCATCTGCCGTATGCTCAGGAATGGCTGACTGCGGCGGAATGTACCGATTTGCTGGCCTTTCTGAAAGCCTCCCTCGATCAGATAACGGAAATCGTGCGCCGTGATTCGCGCCGCCTCGCCGTAGCCCTTAAACCGTCCGCCGTTCCGCGCCTGATGGAGCGGCGTATCGGTGACTGGCGCCTGCTTGCCGACGAGTATGACCATGACAACTAGCTGGACGAAAACGAGACCGTGATGCTGGATCATGTCCTTGACGCCATCCTGGTACGCAGTGCGCGTTTCTGCCCGGTCCTGCTGACGCTGGTCAACGAGCGGGAGGAAAATATCGAGGGGGCCGGTGTTATCACTGACATGCTCCGTTTTCCGGGCGATCCGGTTCGTCGCTGGCTTGACCGCCGTGTATTACAGGACGTGGTGAGAGAGGCCCGTGCCGTCAGGACTCAGGCGTGACAGGCCAGCTCTGTGGGGGAGGGGAAAACTCTCCCTTGTCTGCCTGCCGGCGCAGGAGAACCAGTGCAATAAGGATGTCCCCGTGCCGGCTCCGCATTCACACGGCCCGGTTTACGGGCCTTATGGGTGAAAACCGTCCTCTGTTATCTCCGTGCCGTGAGCGGGTGGTACCGTGCCTCCATCTTAGCCGGGCTGCCGGGAATTCAAGGGTTCGCTTTGCCGCGGCAGTCACCCGGTCCCTCCTTCCCATCAGACGTGATCTTACGGTCGTTCGACCGCTCAGGATTCCCGGTCTCACCCTCCAGCTCCCGGCTGCCGTGTGCGTCAGGCTGCGGCTTCCTTTGCGCCCCTGAATTCCCGGCTGATCGCCCGTCTGTTATGGAGGCACGGCACCACCCGGTGTCGCAGTCCATGTGATTACGGAGGTTTACCATGCAGTATGTGAAAACGCGCCCTGTCCTGAATGTTGAAGAGTCCGACCGTCTTTCTTTCCTGCCGTACATGTTTGGCAATGACTTCATGCTCGCAGAGTTACAGGTCTATGCCCTGGCTAAAAAAATGATGCCCGAGTATGAAGGCGGTTTCTGGCACTTCATTCGTCTGCCTGAAGGCGGCGGTTACATGATGCCGGACTGTAGCCGCGTTCATCTGGTCAGCACTGAAAACTGGTTCGATCGTACCGTCAGCGCAGATGCTGCGGGCATCATCCTGACCAGCCTGGCGGTTAATCGCCGTCTGGCGGCCCACCATGACAGCAACAACCCGGCCCTGACTCACCTCTACATGCTGCGTGATGCCCAGCTCTGGAATCACATTACCTTTCACCCGGAATGCAACGCCATTTACGCGGCGCTGGACTGATTAACGACCGGGGCGGTCATGCCGCCCCGCAGGATACGAAAAATGTCCGGCGGGAAATCCCGTCGGTTAAGGAGAATAACAATGAATATCGCGTCTGAAACCCGTGAAATACTGCACCAGTACAAAGCCCTGATTAATGCCCGCCGCCGTGATGCCGGCCAGCGTGAACTGACCACCGCGCAGGTCATGGATGAAATCTGCGAATACATGACCTGTCAGTGTGCCGTCTATATTGGCGGTCATTACATCCTTCAGGGGGGAAAGGAACGATAAATCAGAGGGCAGGGGGGAACCTCTGCCGCTTCCGGCCGCGCGAAAACCCGGGCAGGCTTCGCCTGCCTGAGAAAGACGTCGCCGCGCCTCCGGCGCCGCGTACTCTTCTCTCCGTTGTCTGTCGCTGAAGCCAGAAAATGGGCGTACTATCAGGCATATCTTTCTGCAAACCTGACCTGTGGTGCTTATGTCAAAGTGGAATATCGCGTCATTCTCAAAGGAAGAACAGGACAAGGTCTCAGTCGATAAAGCGGCTGCTGCCGTTGCATGGCAGGAACGGATGAACAAGCCTGTTGTCCCGGAGCTCGTTGAACGGGAACAGCCTGAACAGTCAGCAGCAGCCGCGCGCAAATGCTCCCGAATATAATAAACCGGGAGATGACCAGGATAAGTGAATCCTTTATATTCAGTGTGCCCAGGGAGGGAATTTTATGCGTATGTCTGTCATGTTTGGCGCCGTTGCGCTGTTAACCGGTATCAATCTTTTTTATATTCCGTTCCAGCCTGTTCACGCCTTATGGGGGGCCGGACTGTCTGTCGCCTTTATCCTGCTGAATATTCTCGCCGATAAGATGCGCCTCTGGAGTGGCGTGCCGTGGACGATAGCTGCCGGTGTCATCATCGCAGCGATGCTCCAGGGCCAGGAGCCGGGTGAAGGATTAAGAGTGCTGGTCACCGTTTTCGCTTTTATGGCTTCTGTCTGGTACGCCGTTACTCAGTTCCGGAAAGAAAAGCGTGATGACCTCCGCAGTAGTTAAACTGATTTTCACTCGTGCAGGAATGCACATAAAGAAAAGCAACAGGGAGCGACGAGGAATATATGCGGAAAAATATCATTCCTGTTTTGAGACTGACCATCCCGTTTCTGTTGTCCGGATGCCTGCAGTTGTCTTCCGGACATGAGCCGTCTGAGCCTGAGATAAAAGCCGCAATGGCCTCAGCGCTACAACAGCAAAACAGGAAACTCAGGGATGCAGCGGCAAAAGAGAATGCCTCCGGAAAGGCGCCTGAATATATTTCTTCCGGAATGTTGTCTGTTCATTAGCCCGAACTCTATTCCCTGGAAAAACAGCACTGCAGGTCTGATAAAACAGATACCGTCTTCACATGTGATGTGATTGTGGATATGGATGCCGGTTTCGGCCGGGACAGACAAAAAACCACCCTGATTCTGATGAATAAAACAAACGGCTGGACTGTCGTTATCTGATAAATCTTCCGCTTCAGTCATTCATTTCCTGCCGCGTAATCCGGAAGCGAACAGTTCTACCATGGGGTTATCCCTGACGCTTTCTGTCGTGTGGTGTTGTGATGACTTCTGTTCAAAACACTAACTTCAGCATACAGCTGGCCCCCTTCGGCTCCTGATCAGCTGGCGCTGCTCAGTCGTCGAGCCCCACTCCGCCAGTGGCAGCTGCTGCGCACCTGCCAGGCTCCGCCGAACCCGCAAGCGGTTTCGGGCTGACGCTAGGGTCTGATGGCTGAGGTCAAGGGCAGGCTTGCAGCATCCGTTCCGGATGCACCGCCCCCGTCGCGCCGTCACCTGCGCTCCTGGCATCCCGGCGAAAAGCAACGGCCGCCGGGCTGTAAGGGGCACCGCCGTTTCGCGTGCCGCGCTCCGACGTTGCGGCGGGTCCCTGCTCATTTCCGCACCTGGTGTCGTTCCCCGTTTAAGCCCCTTTCGCCCGGGCTTATAGAGCCACAACCTGTCGCATTAGCTGTCCAGGGTGTAATGAACAGCCCACAAAACTTTTTGCATGGGGCCGCAAAAACTTTTGCGTTCTGCCCCGGACAGATGCGTCAGGCCGTGGCGTCTGTGCCCTTGCGGCGAAGGTTCTCAAACGGGTGAAGTTTATACCAGGGGGAATATCGCAGCAGGTTCCCGCAAACGTCAAAACCGCGGCTCCCGAAACTCAACGGGTGATGTTCTTTAAAAATCAGGAAAAAAATATGCTGGTTACAGGAGGCAGAAGAAACGGACGAACCGCAGAAATGAAAAAAGCAGGGTAAACCCTGCTTAATCCACGCCGCAGAAATCGCTCGAACGGTTTTTGCGGCTTCATTAACTACCATAAGGAGTTAACTTAATGGTCACTACTATTGTTTCACCTTCCGCAGAGACTGTAAAGCCCCGTCAGCATCAACGCATACAGCGGGATGACATTGCAGCGTCAGAGATTGAAACCCCTCTGAAAGCATTCGGACGACATATTGCCCGACGTGTTCGTAAAGGGCGCGGTGTTCATATCCCCGCGATGAAAAACGCAGCTTTCGGGCAGGTTCTACGCACTCTTGAACTGAAACGCGCATTTAACTGATGAGGTGAGCCGCCCCGAGAGGGGCGGCAACTGCAGGAAGGAGGAAAAAACATGAATCAGGCTATCGAACAGGCATTCCCGCATACTGAAGCTGAAGAGAAAACTTGCCAGGTGTACCGGGCGACATACTCCCCGGATGATAACAAGCTGCGGCTGTATGCATCGCTGCGCCTCGATGAGGAAACGTATAAAAAGATCCGTGATGTGGGATTCCGCTGGGCGCCGAAACAGGAGTTATTTGTGGCACCAGCCTGGACTCCGGGCCGCGAGGATGTACTTATTTCACTTGCAGGAGACATTGAGGACGAGGACAGCACCCTTTTTGACCGCCAGGAACAACGCGCGGAACGTTTTAACGATTACAGCGATAAACGGGCCGGAGAATCTGATCAGGTGCTCACGCATGTCGATGCGCTGGCATCAGCGATTCCCTTTGGCCAGCCGATCCTTGTTGGTCACCACAGCGAGAGCCGCGCGCGTAATCATGCGAAAAAAATCGAGAATGGTATGAAACGCGCAGTGATGCTGTTCGAACGCGCGGAATACTGGGAGCAACGCGCAAAGGCATCCCTGCATCACGCGAAATATAAAGAACGCCCGGATGTACGTTACCGCCGCATCAAAAAGATTGAGGCCGAATTGCGTAAGGCTGAAAAGAACATTGCCCGGTCGGAAAAATTCCTGACGATGTGGCGTGCTGAAACACTTGATTTAAAAATGGCGCGGCTTGTCAGTAATTACGATCATGTATCCGCCTGTTTTACCCTCGAGAAATTCCCCCGCGCAGCAGATAAGAACCAGTATGAGGGCCGTATGTCCCTGCACTCAGCCCTTGCAGAGGATATCATCACCTTTGAACAGGCCCGGGATATTGCTGTTCCCTGCCATGAACGCTCTATCCGTCATCAGCAGCGCTGGGCAAATCATTACCGCAACCGGCTGAGCTATGAGCGGGCCATGCTCGATGAGTCGGGCGGCGTGGTTACCCGTACACAAGAGTTTGAGCAGGGCGGGCAGGTTCAGAGCCGGGGGGAATGGTTAACTATCCTGCGTATTAACAAATGCAATGGTCAGGTTAGCTCGGTGGAAACGCCCTGTTATCGTTTTCTGGGGTATGGCGGCACTATGAAGCTGACGCCCGACCGCATTACCGCTTACAAAGCGCCATCAGCTGATGAGGCCAGCGCCGCGAAAAAGGCCGCGAAGCGTCCCCCGATAGTCAATTATCCGCAAGAAGGGTTCAGGGAGATGACAAAAGCGGAATGGTCAAAAATGCCACCAGATTATAAGGACATCCGGGGAGTTGCTGAAAATGATGAGCATGGCGCGTACCGTTTTCGTCGCTGCATGACTAACGCTTATACGCTGGATACGGTGTATATCACCGACATGAAAACCGTCGAAATTCCGAGGAAATAATAAACAGGGTCCCCGGCGGTATGCCGGGGAAATCAGAGAGGTGTTTTTATGCACAGTGAACTCAGGGAACGTATTCAGGCGATGCGGGGCAGACTGGATGGTCGCGCGCCGGTTGCAGAAATCCGGGCCAGTTCTCAGCTATTCGTTTCACCCGACCTGGTCTGTCGTCAGCTGGTTGACCTGGCGGATCTGACGGATTCTGATCACATTCTGGAGCCGGAGGCGGGAACGGGGGCCATTTTACGGGCTATCCTGGAGGCGGCCCCGCTGGCGCGGTGTGACGCCGTGGAGCTTAATGCGGAGTTAGTCCGGTACCTGCGGGCATCTTTTCCTGGCGTCAGTATCTGGTGCGGGGACTTTCTGAACTACTCGCCGGAAAAACGGTACAGCAAAATCCTGATGAATCCGCCGTTTCAGCATGCGCAGGATATCAGGCACATACAGAACGCGATAACGCATCTTAAGCCTGGCGGTGTCGTGGCGGCGGTCTGTCTGAACGGGCCGCGCCAGCAAAAGATACTGAAGCCGCTTGCTGAGGTCTGGGAGACGTTGCCTCGCGGCACCTTCACGTACACCGATGTTTCAACGGCTCTGGTCAGAATACGTCAGACTGCTTAAGCATCTGTCAAAAGATACCCGGTAGTGCCGGAACAGGAAAAGATAATAATGCACCGGGCGGGGGCGTGCCCCTGTCTGGCCGCGCAGTAAAAGGCCGCGCGCCTGCGGCGCAGGAAGAACAGGGCGCGCTGGCGCGCACCCGGTTCTCTCTTTCCGCGTAGTTCCTGTCTCTTTCTTCCTTCTGCTATTACGCTGGTCTGTTCCACGGCTGTATCTGTTCATACTGGCCAACGGCTGAAGCCTAAAAAAACTTAAAGGCCTGCTGCGCTTCTCCATTCTCGTTATGTGCCACTCCCTGTTGCGACCCCGGGCGTCCGGGCGGGCTGTCATGCTTCGCACAGAGCCAGCTTCGCCGTCTCTGCCCGGCCCCTTCGGGGCAGCGGGTTTCCATCCCATGACGCAACGTCAAGGGCAGGCTTGCAGCATCCGTTCCGGACGCGCCGCCCTTTTTCGCGCCGTGACCTGCGCTCCTGGCACCTCGGCGAAAAACAACGGCCGCCGGGCTGTAAGGGGCAACGCCGTTTCGCGCCCGCGCTCTTCGTCGTTGCGGCGGGTTCCTGCTCTTTCCTTACCTGGTGCCGTTTCACCCATTTGATTCCTTTCGCCGGGGCTGAGACAAGCACAACCCGTCTTGCCGTCCATGCACTGCTGGCGCACGGCCATAAAAATTTTTTGCCTGAACCCGCAAAAACTTTTCACGTCCGGCATGGACGGCTTCACCGGGCCGTGCTCGTTTACGCCCTTGCGGCGAACGGCTCTCAAACGGGTGAAGGTAACAATCAGCGGAGCAGAGCAGCAGGACCCGCAAAACGTCAAAACCGCGGCCCCGGCAACTCAACGGGTGACGGGGTTTTAAAAGCAAAACAACGATTAAGAAGATTCATCATGGCAGCACGTGGCGTAAACAAAGTCATTCTGGTCGGGCATCTGGGACAGGACCCGGAAGTGCGTTATATGCCTAACGGGGGCGCGGTGGCAAACCTGACGCTGGCCACGTCAGAAACATGGCGTGACAAACAGAGCGGGGAACTGCGCGAAAACACCGAATGGCACCGTGTTGTCATGTTCGGCAAGCTCGCGGAAGTGGCGGGCGAATACTTGCGTAAAGGCGCACTGGTCTATATCGAGGGCCAGTTGCGTACCCGAAACTGGCAGGACGATGCCGGAACCACACGCTATGTCACCGAGGTACTGGTCGGCCAGAACGGCACTATGCAGATGCTGGGCGGCCGTCGTGAGGGCAGTCCGTCTGAGAATACTGCGCAGCAGAGTCCTGCCGCCGCGGCACAACCTGCTGAAGCCCCGGCTAAATCCCGTAAAGCGAAGGGCGGTACTAAAGGCCGTCAGAGTGCCGCTCCGGCTTCGCAACCGCCTCAGCCGCTCCCGGAGGATTACCCGCCGATGGATGACGACGCGCCCTTTTAAATCATGATGAACACGCCCCGTCAACGGCGGGGCAGAGAAGGAGAAACACATGAACCACAACGTTACATCCCCCCTTCAGTCCCTGCTGGATGGCACATTCACCCGCGAGCAGGCTCAGGCTGTGGCGGCGCAGTATCAGAATGTGGCGATTGAGGACGATCAGGGTACCCATTTTCGCCTGGTCGTCCGTCACCGCGAGGACGGCAGCATGGTCTGGCGCGTCTGGAATTTTGAACCAGGTGGTGAGTACATGATGAACCGTTATATCCGGGACTATGGAGTACGTAAAACGCAATAAGTTGTATGAGGTGCCGGACAGATGGGCTGTCCGGCAGACAGTAATCAATATCATGAAGGAGTATCAATTATGTCAGTTGCCGAGTCTAAAGCAAAAACTACCCGGAAATCCAGCACTAAGAAACCGACCAAAGCGGAGCGTGAGGTGCTGAAATCCGCACTGGACGCCGCGCCGATTGAATATGTACCGCTGTCCTGTTTAGTCGTATCGCCTCTGAATGTGCGCGTCATTCCTTACCCGGAGGCCAGCGTACGCAGCATGGCGACATCCATTCAGGCCGTCGGACTGCTGCAAAATCTGGTTGTTCACTCGATGGGTGAGGGCAAATCCGGCGTGGCGGCGGGGGGACGTCGCCTTGCTGGCCTCAGTCTGCTTGCCAGCGAAAAGGGAATCGACGCGGAGTACAGCGTACCGGTTAAGCGCGTGAGTGACGATGTGGCGCGACTGGTTTCCTTTATCGAGAATGACGAACATCTGTCGATGCATCCCGCAGAACAAATCTATGCCTTCCGCGACCTTTCTGAGCAGGGGATGACTCCCGGGCAAATCGGTGCCCAGCTTGGGTACGGTGGGCGCCACGTCCAGCGTATGCTCAAACTTGCAGCGCTGGCTCCCGAACTGTTATCCCGGCTGGCAAAGAATGAAATCACAATTGAACAGTGTCAGGCCCTGGCTCTCGAGGATGATCCGACCCGTCAGCTGCAGGTCTATGAAAACGTCAAAGCCGCTTATGGCCATACCGCTCCGCATCTGCTGAAAATCGCAGTCACTGACCGGGAAATTTCTGTCACAAGCGCAGATTTTTTGTTTATCGGGCGTGACGTTTATGAAGCTGCTGGCGGTGTAGTGCGTGAAGATCTGTTCAGTGCAGAGGAAGGGAAGGGAACAGCAGATAAGGCGCTGATTGAAAAGTTAACTCACGAGAAGCTCACGACGCTGGCAGATGAGATTCGGCAAAGTGAAGGCTGGGCATGGTCACAGGTCAGAAGCATGTCCGTTCGTTCCTGGGGAGTTGATTCACAGATTTTCCAGCTGACTCCGGCACCGGAGGCGAACTACACCGCAGATGAACAGCAGTGCCTCGATGAACTCTATGCCTCACTGGAGACCACTGAGACACATGACGATGAGTATGCCATTCAGGCTCAGATTGATGAGCTTGAAGATGCTGCTGTAAATCGCGAGTGGACGGCAGCGCAGAAGGCTGAAAGCGGCGTGGTCGTCAGCTTCTGGGGCGGAGAAATTAACATTCAGCGAGGTGTTCGCCAGATTGCCACGGAGCAGAATGAGGGGGCCACGGCAGACGGGGAACGTAACGCTGTCATCACCACAAAAACCGAGAAACCCATCGACAGCATCAGCGAACCACTGGTGAAAAAGATGTCTTCAGAGCGCACCCTCGCCGTTCAGGCAGCGCTGATGCTGCAGCCACAAAAAGCCGTAGCGTTGATGGTGTGGCGGCTGTGCTCTTGCGTATTTGACCACTGTTTGACAACCAACCACCCCTTCGATCTGAAAATGACGGAGCATCATTCCTCACTCGTCAGCGACGCCCCTGAAGGTAAAACGGGAAAAGCCTGGCAGACGCTGATGCAGGAGAAAAGCCGACTTGAGGCACTGTTACCCGTGGGCTGGCGGAAGGACGTCACCACGTTTTTCACCCTCGATGGTGAAACCCAGATGTCGCTGATGGCGTTCTGCACTGCCAGTTCTGTGTATGGGGTTCAGACCCGGACGATGGGACATACGACCCGTAGCCCGCTGGATGAAGTCGAAAAAGCGATCGGCTTCGATATGAGGGAGTGGTGGACACCCACGGCGGCAAACTTCCTCGGATTACTCACCAAAAGCCAGATCGTTGAAGCGCTGAATGATGCCGGACTGACCGGAGCAGCGGCAGATGCCGGAAAAATGAAAAAAGTTGATGCAGCTGAACATGCAGAGAGTGTCATGGCGCAAACCCGCTGGGTCCCGGTATGGATGAGGGCTCCGGGAGAGGCGGCAGAGACTGCGGTTACTGAAACCCATTCAGCAACGGATTCCGACATCGATAACAACACTCCGGCTCAGGCCGCCTGACAGGGAAAAGCCGCCCTGCGGGGCGGCAGTAAGGAGAAAAAAATGCGCAATGTTATTACCACTGATGTTCTGAAAACCATGATCCCCGACGAACTGGAAGATTATCGCGCCGCAGGAGAAGACTATCGCCGCGAACTGACCCATGCCGTGATGCGTGATCTGCAGTCACCTGCCGGATGGTCTGCGAATGGTGAATATCGCAGCGAATTTGGCGGCTTCTTTCCGGTACAAATCCGTTTCACACCTTCACACGAGCGCTTTGATATAGCGGTATCCAGTCCGGGAGAACTGAGCTCAAGCTGGATGATGGTATTTATCACCCGTGGCGGTCAGCCGTTCTCTGTTGTGCGCACGATGATGACGTTTAACCCGGAGCTGATTAACCATACATTGAGCCTCATCGCGTGCCTCGATGCTGACAGCTACTCTTTTGCGAGCATCATCAGCACGCTGGCACAGGAGGGCGCATTATGATCCCGGCGAATCAGTCACTGGTCCCCCTGAGTCATGAATGTCGTGCTGCAATGCAGGCCATCGCAGAAGTGGAGAAAAAATATGAGCGTGGCGTTCATATTGCAGAGTTTGCTTATGCCCGGGCTTTCTTCCGTATCCTGAACGGCAGCAAACGTGTCACCGCGAAAGATATCGGCTGGTTTTCTGCGGGAATGACAGAACAGGAGTTGCGGGGGAAAAAGCAGGCCTGGCTGACGGCGATAGACAGGCTGATTGAAAGCCGTGGCACGTGTTGCTGGTTACCGTTGTCTGCGCAGGATGGCTGGCGACTGTTCCCCGATACGCAGTTTCAGTGGTCGGAACGCTGTCGCCGGCAGAGTGAACTGAGTGCTGAAAAATACACCCGCCAGAGCCGTAAGGAGGCGAGCCAGCGTGAAACTGCGTACCAAGCGCTGGCGGGGCAGGCGGAAATCGAGCTGGCTTTTCATACCCCGGAAACGGTCAGCAGCTGGAGTGCGCGCTGGTCGGGTACAGATTTACGCCGGTATGATCTGGAGGAGATGTTCTGGCGCTGGAGTGAGCGTTTCCCGTCACTTGAGCCGATGGAACGCTGGACGATGGTGAATCAACCGTTCTGGAGTGTAATGGTTGAAACAAATGCGCTCGCAAAAGAAAGCCCGGAACATGTCAGGCAGCTGGAACGCTGGATGGTACCGAACAAACTGACAGACCGGAGCCGGATATGAAATGGCGCTACTCCCTGCGCTGGAAATTACCATCACCGTGTCCCGGACCGCATGTACTCGCATCAGAAGTTGTGGAAGCCGGAAAGCCCGCTCCCGAATCCATCATGTCGCTCTGGGTGGCTGGCGCGGGATATGCGGTGTGCGTGGATTTTCTCGATGAGAGGCAGATTAAGCGCTGGAGCGATGAGCGTAAAGCCGCCGCGCGTCGTCGGAATCTGGCGCGTCGGGTCAACAAAATTGCCCCCTTGTTTGCCGAGGAACTGATTGAGCGGGAGCTTGAGAGCAGACCCGATTATTTTCGCGGGAAATCAGTACGCTGATGGCAGGATACCTGGTCAGTCTTACAGGGAGTAAGGTACAATGGCGGTGGCGCTTGAGGCTTTTTGCCTCATGACGTGAAGGTGGTTTGTTGCCAGGTTGTGTGGCAGAAAGAAGAAAGCCCCGTAGGAAGTTAATTTTCATTAACCAACCACACGAGGCCATCTGCTTGACTAGACACCAACAGAATAGCCTCTTAGCTGCCGTAAGGCAAGGAGATGAAGGCTATGAAACTGCCGCGAAGTACCCTGCTATGGTGTGTATTAATAGTGTGTCTTACATTGCTGATATTCACTTACCTGACCCGAAAATCGCTCTGCGAAATTCGGTACAGGGACACGAACAGGGAGGTGGCGGCTTTTATGGCCTACGAATCCGCTAAGTAGCCAACCCCGGCGGAGGGTAACCTCCGCCACTCTGGGGCTGAAGCTGTCTGGACATGCCTGAAGCGCCTTTATGAAGGGACTGCCGGTTCGCCGGTAGTCCCTTTTTCCTGTGATATGTGACACATTTGCACCTTGCCTGGTTGTATCCTCAAAGACCGCGCGCCTGCGGCGCCGGGAAAACCGGCCGCGCTGACGCGCCGCCCGTCTTTCCTTTCCGCGATTTCCCTGTTATCTCCCTGTTGCTGACCGGCTTCCTGTTCCTCTCCCTGCTGTGATGACTCCTGTTCAGAAAACATAACTTCAACCTATCGCTGGCCCCCTTCGGCTCCTGATCAGCTGGCGCTGCTCAGTCGTCGAGCCCCACTCCGCCAGGGCAGCTGCTGCGCACCTGCCAGTCTCCGCCGAACCCCTTCGGGTTTCGGGCCATACGGCTAGGGTCTGATGGCGAAGGTCAGGGGCGCGCTTGCTGCGGCCGTTCCGGCCACGCCGCTTTCACCGTGCCGGCGATACTGCTGCCGCCACTCTGAGGGGCAACGCCGTTTCGCGCCCGCGCTCTTCGTCGTTGCGGCGGGTTCCTGCTCTCATCCATCCTGGTGCCATTTCACCCATTTGAGTCCTTTCGCCGGGGCTTATAGAGCCACAACCTGTCGCATTAGCTGTCCAGGGTGTAATGAACAGCCCACAAAACTTTTTGCATGGGGCCGCAAAAACTTTTGCGTTCTGCCCCGGACAGATGCGTCAGGCCGTGGCGTCTATGCCCTCGCGGCGAACGGCTCTCAAACGGGTGAAGGAAAAGGACCAGGGGAAAGAGCAGCAGGTCCCCGCAAAACGTCAAAACCGCGGCCCGGCAACTCAACGGGTGATGGTTTTAAAACCCCAAAGACAGACAAAAGGAAAAATTCATGAATACCAGCATCGTTAATTCCAGATCATCCGTTCTGCGTACTGATGGCTTTGTGCGCAACATCCATGCCAGCAACCCGTTCGATGTTATTCGTGCCGATGTGGTGCTGGCGCGCATCGAGAAAGAGGCAGGGCGCTGCTGCGGGATGCATTACGAGTTGTATCAGGCGCGAGTGCTGGGAGATGCGCTGGATTATCTGGACGCGCTGCCACTTAAGGATCGCCCGGTGTTAATGGGCGCAGCAGCAAAACGCGGTTACATCCTGACGCTGGCGGAAGAAGGGTACGCGCAGGAAGCCCGCGATGTGCTGATGAGTGAACTGGCGGAAAACGAATAGACAAAAAACAGGTGGCGGCGTGTCGCTGCCACCCCTTAACCCGATGGAGAAACCCATGCACTTACACCTCACTGAATCCTCAGCCCGTCCGGGAATGCTGGTTACTGCCGAAGCGGAGCGCGAATACTGGCTGAGTCGCCAGAAAGCAGCGGTGAAAGCGCCCGCTGAAATCGACGTTCACGCCTTCCATGATGCGCTGGGCCTGATGTACCCGCTCAACTGGTCAACGAGTGAGAGCGGCGGCTGGGAGACGTTCATGCTGCAGGAAATGGTCTGCGGTGACGTGACTGAGATTTATGCCCGCTACGGAGCCAGATATTTCCGGCTGCGGGATGTATGCAACCTGAGTCATGCGCAGATTAAAACGCGCATTAAGGAGGGATTTAACTTGTTCCAGAAATGAAAAAAGCAGGGAAAACCCTGCTTCATCCACGCCGTAAAAGTCGCGGTAACGATTGATACGGCTATTCAAATCAACTTACGAGGTTCATATGAATTTAACTATTGTTTCACCTTCCACTGGCGCTGTAAAGACCCGCCGTCATCAACGCATTCTGCGTCATGACATCGCCGCACAGGAGATTAACCCGGCGCTGAAGGCCTTCGGGCGGCATATTGCCCGGAGCGTTCGCAAGGGGCGCGGCGTCCATATTCCCGCGATGAACAACACCGCCTTCGGGCAGGTGCTCCGCACGCTCGAACTTAAACGCGCATTTAACTGATAAGGTGAGCCGCTCCTTAGGGAGCGGCAACAGGGTATTGCCGCCGAAGTGGTTACGGGCAACACCCTGACGATGCAGTTCCGGCGGGTAAGATACACTCCCGTGTACTATCTCAATGACTTTGAAAAACGGCTGGCTGACCTGAACCGGTTCAGGGCTATGCGGGACTTTATACACGGGATACAGGAGGCTGCGTAAATAACCGGAAGGGCAGGGGATAACCTGCCCGACTGCGGAAAAAGGCCGCGCACCTTCGGTGCAGACTAATACCGGCTGCGCTACGCGCCGCCCACATTAGTCCGTCGCGGGTTTCTCTCTTCAGTATTATTTATTTGTTACTGTTATATATCATCCGGCATCCTGCTGTTTATCTCTTCTGGTATTTATCCTTTGCACTGAAAATAATAAATACTGTCCGGGCGTCGTCCCTGGCGGGACACGGCTGTTGTGAACAGAGCCAGCAAGCTGTCTCTGCCCTGTCGGGCTTCCATCCTGACGCAAATTCAAAATCGCGCTTGCTGCATCCTTGTCAGGATGCGCCGCTCTCACCGTGGCGATAAATTCCCGCCACTCTGAGGGCCTGAACGTTAATTCGATAAAGACTGAATTGACGTTCAGGGTTGTGTGCAAACTCGTCCCCGCGCTATATCGCCCGACATCATCTTTTCGCGGAGGGCGGCTTTTAGCATCAGTCGTGGCGAAAATAAAGGGGTGTATAAACGCTTCGCGCCCCTTTATTTCCTCCCCGGCGGCTGCAAATTGTCCTTTGCCGCTCAGTGATGAAGTCGAACGATTTAATAAACCGCAAAGGAGAAATTCAGCATGCACACAATAAACGTCAACACCAACGTCAAAACCGCCACTCGTGAATCAGACGAACAATTTAAAACAGACAAATATCTGCGTTATGCCGTCACCGATGGCGATGAGCGTCTGGATTTTATCCCGGCCCTCTTTTTTACGCCGTCAGCGGATAATATGGCCGCGAGCTGGCTACGTCAGCATTCTGATTACAACGGCGGTTTCTGGTCTTACTGGATCATTCCGCAGGGTATCGGCGGAAATATTACGCCTAATCGCATCCAGTTCATCACTACGCAGACCGGATATATTGCGCCAGTAGGTGAGCAGCGCTACATGATGAGCATTCCCGGAAATTATTTTGAGGGTGAGGTCAGTGCCGATACAGCAGGAATTATTGCTACACTAATGATTATGAACTGGCTGTCGTGGCAGGTGGCAGATATGGGACCGGAATATACCCATGTCTGTAAACATCTCGTATCCCGGCAGGATGCGCTGAAGGATTATCTCGACATAATTCATCATCCCGAGCGGCATTTAGTCTGGCGTGCGATTGATTAGTCGAATAACTGAAAAAAGACCTCAATCACGAGGTCTTTGATTTTTATCGGGCCGGAGCTGTTCTACATTTTTATTTGCCTTAATGGCCCGGTAGATAGTCTCAATTTTTCTCGCATATGCCAGTCGTCTCATGGCCTGCCTGTCTGTTCTGCGGAATCCCGCATTGTAGGCTCCGACTGCCTCCCAGCTGATGCCCCACTTCTTAAAAGCCAGCGCCAGATAATACGCGCCAGTGTAAATATTCAGGCAAGCATCTGTAAGAAGATGCTCCGGTTTTATACCGAACTGTGATAGTTGGGTATGGTGCTGGGAATCGATTTGCATCAGTCCGGCACCGTAGCCCGATCCCGGATTTTTCCCGATGGCATTCACCACCCATTTAGACTCCTGCCATGAAATAGCCCGGAGCAGATCCGGATCTATTTGATAATCCCGACCCGCCATATCAAAACAATCCGTAGCCCATGCAGGTGTGGATATTAATAGCAGGGCAGCAAACGCCAGTTTTTTTCTCAAAAGACTCCCTCCGGGCCGATTCCTGCAAATACGTTAACCCAGACCAGAGCCAGACTCAACAAATATGCACTCCTCACCACAAAATCACCACACCCCACGCAAAATTAAAATTTTGCAGAATGATATTTAAGAACAATGAGTTAGCTGCAATGATATTAATCTTTGTTATACATTATTATGTTAATGCAACTTGTCTGAGACTTATGCGTAAGTTTGCTGTAAGTCTTTGACGAGTTTTATCCGACTCATTTATTTATTTTCAAGATGTTATGACAAGTTGACTCTAAACTTAAGTTCCCGTGTGAGTCGTAAAACAACTTACTTAAACTCTAGGCTTAAGTTTAGAGTTGTAATTAAGTTAGACTCGCGTTATCGTCTGATAATAATATCGCAAATTGAACAGGTTTAAATAAAGGAAGCTTATGGCCAGGGTCCAAGCGTATGCCAGCGATGAAGTAGCTGAGAAAATCCAAATGATTGTTGAAAAACGTAAAGCCGAAGGGGCGAAAGAAAAGGATGTTAGCTTTTCAAGTGTTGCGTCAATGCTTCTAGAATTGGGGTTGAGAGTTTATGAGGCTCAGATGCAACGTAAAGAATCTGGCTTCAACCAGACTGAGTTCAATAAGGTATTGCTTGAAAATGTGTTAAAAACTCAGTTTGCAATATCAAAAGTCCTGGCGATGGATTCGCTCAGTCCCCACATAAAAGGCGACGAACGTTTTGATTTCAAATCGATGGTTTTAAACATAAAGGATGATGCTAAGGAAGTGGTGGACAGGTTTTTCCCAGAGCAGGATGAAAAAGAATAAATTTACGATATTTATTGCTTTTTAAATTCAATAAAAAAGAAGAATGATCTGGGTTTTATAAGTGACATGGACGATAAGGGAATATAGAATACTTACAGTGAAGTAATAAAATTTGTTGAAGCGTTGACGCCCGGGGCTGGTACCCCCTGACGTCAACTATCCATAGTGTCCTTTACTGGAGGCGCCTATGTGTGCGAAGGATCGTAGTCAATTTGCTGTACGCCGTCAAACAGAATCCATTCAGAATGTTGCCGAAATGCTTAACATTTCGTCGAGTCCTTCTTTTATTCGCAATTCCTGTGGTCAATTAATCTACTCCAGCCCTCTTTTTGATCAAGTTTTTTTAACAAAATGCGATCGTAAATCTTGGTTTTCCTCCATTTCCATCGATGCAGGTATGGAGTTGATTCAATCAGAGCTTAAAGCATTAACATCAAGAACTGCTTGCCTTGTGAAAAATGTAAAGGCTGAAAAGCAAGTGTGGACAGTATTTATAGAGTGTATCACTTTGAATAATGAAGTTTTCACTAAATGGGTTTTTCTAAATGAGGTTAATAGTGTTATTGATCGTTCGGGGAAGTATGATGCATTTTCTTCAAGGATGGAAAAGTATTTAGCAAAGGTTGCAAATATGGCTAGCTCTGAATGGGCTGTTCTGAATCTTTATTCTGTTGGGTTCACTCATTCAACCATTTCCAAAATAACAGGGCTGGAAGAACAAACATCTAAGAACGTTGTTCATAAAATGAGAAAAGAATTAAACTGTCCTGATAGAGACTACATTATTTTATCTTTATTGCATTCTTGTAGTTACAGCAAGATTATTCAAAATGTTATTGAAGTGCTAAGAGCGCACTGTTAATGATTTGTTAATCTTAAAAGTACGAAACGTACTCTTTATTTGTAAAAATAATTTACTCATGGTTTTTGTGTAAATAGTTTACTTTTTATTGTGTCAATGTAAGACTTATTAAGGTTTATTAAGTGAATCATTGGAGGACGATTGGAAAGAGCGATTAGGAGTAACGCGCGACCAGCGCCAGGACAACATGTGCTTCTAAGGTTAGATGAAGATACTAATCGTCGTCTAATTAAAGCAAAAGACAGGAGTCGAAGAAGTAAGACTTCTGAGGCATATCTGCGTTTGAAAGATCATCTTGAAAGATTTCCTGATTTTTATAATTCCGATATCACTGAGCCAGGAGGTAAGCAGACATAAAAAATTAATTGAAGTGACATGATCGTAATAACCTAACCATTCTTTTTAAAGGAAATAAATATGAATGCTGTATTAAGTGTTCAGGGCACTGCTGTCTCTGAAGAAACTAAGCCGTCTTTTCTGTCCCGTGTTTTCAACAAAAAGAAAGCCCTGAAAGTCGCTAAAGCTGCGCTGCCGGTTGCTGCTGTGGCGGCGTTCTTCCCGGAAGTTGCGATGGCTACCACCACGACTGATCTGATGAAGTCTGGTGATACCACAGTCAAAGGTACCTTCGGTAAGTCTTCCAGTGTGGTCAAGTGGGTGGTTCTGGCAGAAGTTATCGCGGGTGGCATCATGTACATGATGACCAAGAACGTGAAATTCCTGTTCGGCTTCGCCATTATTTCCACCTTTATCACCATCGGTATGTCGGTCGCCGGTTACTGACAGGGAATAAGTGATGACGGGAGACGAATTAAAGAAATACCGTTTCCCGGAAACACTGACTAACCAGTCCCGCTGGTTTGGTTTATATCTCGATGAACTTATCCCGGCCGTGATTTGTCTCGGCTGGGGTTTCTGGACCAGCAAGTTCATATTTGGTATGGCTGCAGCGGCACTGGTTTTCTGGGGTATCAAGAAATTGAAAAAAGGGCGGGGCAGTTCCTGGCTACGCGACCTGATTTACTGGTATCTGCCAACCTCCCTTCTTAAAGGTTTCTTTCATGATGTTCCGGACTCCTGTTTCCGGCAGTGGATTAAATAAATTATCGGGGAAATAACATATGGAACATGGTGCCAGGCTAAGCACCACGCGCGTCATTGCGCTGGGTTATATCTGTCTGGGGACAGTCCTGACACTCAGTCTGACCACAAATATTATCCAGGGCATTAATAACTATCGCCTCCAAACAGAACAGAAAGTAGCGGTTACACCGATGTTATTCAGCGCGCCATTTGCGGTATCGCAGAATCAGACTGACGCTTCGTATCTTGAACAGCTGGGCCTGAGTTTTATTGCACTGCGTCTGAACGTCACACCGGAAACAGTTGATGCCCAGCATCAGCAACTGCTCCGGTATGTATTACCTGCATCGCAGAACAGCCTGAAAGTCCAGTTGGCTGAAGATGCAAAACGAATAAAAGAAAATAATGTCAATGCGACTTTTTATATGACGTCTGTCCGTGCGTATCCGGCGGAAAGCAGGGTTGATGTCAGGGGAGAGCTGAAAACCTGGATTGGCGACTCGAAGCCCTACAGCGAAATTAAAAGTTATGTCATTCAGTTCAGTCGTGTCGATGGTGTCAGCTGGCTGGCGCGTTTTGGAGAAATAAATAATGAAAAAAATTAACCCGTTATTTATTTCAGGTTGCCTGTTATTTACGGTGCCTGCGATGCCGGCCACGCTCAGTGGTACGCTGGCCCCGACCGTGGTCCCCCTGACAAACGGCGGACAGGCCAACATTGCGGTAAGTAACACTGACCCGAACCTTTTCACCGTGCCCGGGGACCGGATCACTGCAATTAACAGCCTGGACGGCGGCCTGACAAACCAGGAACAGACCGACAGCGGCGGAGCCATTCTGGCAACCCTCAGCAAGAAGCCGTTCACCTTTATTGTGGAAACCGAACGCGGCCTGAACTTCTCCATCCGTGCCGTGCCCCGCGCCGGCGTAGGAAGAACCATTCAACTGGTCAGCGAAATGGCGGGAACGCCGGGACCGGCAAAAGCCTGGGAAGAATCAAACCCGTATGAATCTGTGCTGGTCTCCCTGAACCGTGCCGTTCGCCAGGGCAGTATTCCTGGTGACTATCAGTCTGTCCCTGTCACGTCTGAGATGCTGCAGGTATCTGCTGGCCTGCGTGCCACCGCAGAAAAAGTCTGGACCGGTCATCACCTGAAGGTCGTCCGTTACAGTCTGGATAATGTCTCCCTGTCACCCCGCATGGTGCGTGAAAGCGATTTCTGGCAGCCAGGTACGCGTGCCGTCATGCTCAGCACGCCGGCAGGTCTGCTGACAGCCGGTGGTCGTATGCAGGTCTGGGTCACGACGTCGGATGCAGGAGGAAGTCGCTGATGGCGAACTTTAATACGCTGATTAAACGTAAACAGTACCTCTGGCTGGGGCTCATTCTTGTCGGTGGCACGGCTGCTGTTGGTGGCGGACTGTATCTGTCAGAACTGAACCTGAGTTCTGATGAAGAGGCCCCTGTGCAGGGTGAACCCGCACCAGATATGACCGGGGTAGTCGACAGCAGTTTCAACAGCAAAGTGGAACAGCATGCAACGACCGAGATGCAGGCGACGGCGTCTGATCTGAACAAGCGTTTTGCATCCTTGCAGGGAGAAGTTGAGCTGCTCAGTAAGGCGCGCACGGCTGACCAGATACGTATCGACAAACTCAGCAATGACAATGTGGCCATGCAGGAGCAACTGAAGGCGCTGGGTGTTAAGCCGGCTGTCTCTGGCGGTGAACCTGCGCCAACACCGCCGTCTCCTCCACCCGGCCCGGAAGGCGAGCCGCAGCCTGCCGCTTACCCGCCGCAGTCCGGCGCCGCGGTACCGCCTCCGACAGCATACTATCCGGGCAATGGCACGGTCCCGCCGCCACAGGTCAGCTACCAGTCGGTGCCGGTACCGAACCAGATACAGCGTAAAACCTTCAGCTACAACAAAGGCAAAAAAAGCCGGGAGCTGCCCTATATCCCTTCCGGCAGCTTCGCGAAGAGCATCCTGATTGAAGGGGCCGACGCGAATGCTTCTGTGACAGGGAATGAATCCACGGTACCGATGCAGCTGCGTGTTGTGGGTCGGGTGGAGATGCCGAACAGCAAAACGTATGACCTGACCGGTTGCTTTGTCGGTCTCGAAGCCTGGGGGGACGTCTCCAGTGAGCGCGCCATCGTTCGTACCCGGAACATCAGTTGCATCAAAGGCGACAAAACCATCGACCAGCCGATAGCCGGGCATGTGTCCTTTATGGGCAAGAACGGCGTGAAAGGTGAAGTGGTCATGCGTAACGGGAAAATCCTCGGCTGGGCATGGGGCGCCGGGTTTGTTGACGGGATTGGTCAGGGAATGGAGCGTGCTTCTCAGCCGGCTGTGGGGCTGGGCGCTACGGCGACAGTCGGCGCTGGCGACGTACTGAAGATGGGGATTGGTGGCGGTGCATCTAAAGCGGCGCAGACGCTGAGCGAGTATTACATCAAACGCGCCGAGCAGTATCACCCGGTCATTCCAATTGGTGCCGGCAATGAGGTTACGTTGGTCTTTCAGGACGGTTTCCAGCTGAAAACTATCGAAGAGCTGGAAGCGGAAAAAAATGGGCAACAGCAGGCGCAGAACCAGGTGCCGGTAGCGCAACCTGAAGCGCAGCAGTCAGGCAGTAACCTGAACGGGTTTAACACTGACGAGATGCTGAAAAAACTGGGCAAGCTTGACCCGCGCCAGTTCTCACCAGGCGGAGAAGCGCAGGGAGAAAATCATGGTTAAATCCCGCGCCTCTCACAGAACTGGCAAAGACACAGGTTACGGGCAACGTTCAGGGCGAGCCTGAATTAATAACAGAAAATTGACGGGAAATATCATGAAGGAATTAATGCTGTTAATTCCTCTGGGCAGCGCTTTGCTCTTAACCGGGTGCGCGGGCACAGAGACGGAATTCGAATGTAATGCCACGACATCGGATACCTGTATGACGATGGAGCAGGCGAATGAGAGAGCGAAGGCCCGGGAGGAAAGCGCCTCCGCAAAGCCGGCTGCGGCCGGGTTGCCACGACTGGCTGACGGCAACTTCAGAACGCCGTCGCAGGTATCCTACCCACTGCCGCCGCAACCGACTCTCACTGCAACCGGTACGGTTTCAGTGACAACGGCGGCAGCGAAGCCGGCAGGCATACTGAGCACACCGACAGCACATCAGGTACAAAACGCCAGCAACCGGACCGCGCCGCTCACTGCCACGCCGGTCAGCCAGACATTTCGTTCACCTGCGACGCTGCCGGGCAATTATCCCCGCCCACTCAGGAAGGGAGAACAGACGGCATCCCTGTGGATAGCTCCGTATATCGATTCTGAAGACGTCTATCACCAACCCACAGCGGTTGTATTTGTTGTTACACCATCGGCATGGGGCCAGCCCCGGATTAACTGATAACCCGCACACCAGCGCTATTAACGGCGCGGTGCGCGCTTTCTTATCACTGGCTTTATAACGAGTACCCTCTGCGTTGAAAGGGATGGGCGGTAGCGTGTTCAGAGAAAGGTATGGCGCTCATGTATCTTTGTGTCGGGGCATACTTCATTATGAGAGTTAATTATGAGTGATGTTTTAATATTTACATATAAACTTGTTCAGCTTGATTCGTTTTATATATTTTATTTTTCTCTCGCTATTGGTATGGGGGCGATAGTTGGATATTTTGCATCAAAGCCGCTTGAGGGTAAAGTATTACGCAGTTGCATGTTCTCTGGGGTTTTAATTCTTCATTTTATAACTGCTCTTGGAATTTTGTCACCAGAGGATACTTATAAAGAAACTATGTTTAGAAAAAATGATATTAAATACACATTAACAAATTGCAAGATATCAGCTTTCGATGCTCAACAAGGATGTAATGGGAGAAAAGACGCATGGGCCTGTCCTGATGGTATAACCCGCTATCTTCCCGTTAAGTACAGGGGGAAAGGAATCTCATCTGGAAAAAATAAAGATTACCCATGAAGAACGCTGGGAGAGAGTTATGCGTGAATAGTTATACTTAACCACACATTAAGGATGCTCAGGATAATTATGATTGAGTTAATAAAGTGGTCGATGGCGTTGGTAATTACATTGGCCAGTTACTGCCTGCTTTTTTCTTCTGATAGTAATACCGTGCCCGAAGATATCTCTCATCACTGGAAGAATGACTGCCGGTTGCTGGAATCGAATATTGACAGGGGGGTTCTCTCTCCTGCGCAAAACCGGCTTCAGTGTGGTGACGTTATTGAAAATGTCAGTGCGGCGGATTATGACAGAGCGATAAATGGTGATGAGAAAATATCAACCATCGCAGAGTTAACCGAAGAACTATTCGGCCGCTAATTTATAAATGGAGACAGTAAGGTATGCATACCTTTATTTTTCTGGTGCTGATGACGCAGAGTAGTGGTGGTGGGATCTGGAATGTTACACCCATGCCCAATACGGATGTCTGCCTGAAAATGCTGCGGGCAATCGAAGCACGCGGAGGCCGGGGCCATAGAAGTAGTACAGGGGAGTGCATTGAAGTTAAAACCCGCGAGCCTTTGAACAGTGCGATAGAAACAATAAACGGAGGAAGACAATGAGAGGATCGTACCTTGCGGGGAATGATTTCGGATGGCTTATTGGGGTATGCCTGATTCTTTTTGTTATTGGTGTTGTCGGTGCACTGGCAATGGTTGCTATCCCTGAAAAATTCAATCTGCGCGTTAACAGAGGTGATACATTCATATACAGTGCACTTATAGCGTCGGTTGGGTTTTGCGGGATGTTCGTCATCTCCATTCACTCCTTTACGATGGATGAACTCGAAGCAGGAAGACACTGGAAAAACGACTGTAAGTTGCTTGAGGTAAACATCCCGACAGGCACGTTTACCGATTCTGTTAATAAACTGGACTGTGCCGGCATCATCATTAATGTGCCTGTTTCTCAGTATGATGAGTATATCAGTCAGTGGGAATTGTATAAGGCTAAAAACAAATGAAATTAAAAAAAGCGACAAAATACGGGTCTTTGTTTGTTCCTGTTATCTACTGGCTTATTTATCTTGCAATCAGGTTTACTTATAATGGCGTCATTACTGATAATGGCGTTGTTTATGGGTATGGTCAGCTTTTTTTTCAAAGTGTGCGATATGATGGTGTGTTCATTATATGCAGCCTTTTGATGTTTTACCTTCTTTGCATTAGGGTTGATATCGGTGACAGAGAGTTCTTAGGCATCCTTTTATTCTGCATTGTGTCCTTTCATTTGGTGGCCTTGATTGTGACGTTTCTTATATGTTTATGGAAGGGGGCGTTATTATGGGACGTTATTTTTATCGGGCAAATGGGTATCTCCACGCTATTGCTGTTTTTTATACCTTTTTTAACTTTTTACTACGGCGATTAAAATGCTTTTTCTGACATATTCATAATCCACCATTTTATCTTTTCAATGCTTATTTAACACCCTCATTAAGGAACGCTCGCATGAGTAATAACCTCATGGATACCGTCGCGCAGGCCGTGAACTCGCTGGTATCTGCGCTGAAATTGCCTGACGAATCAGCTAAAGCCAACGACACGCTCGGAAGTATGAATTTCCCGCAGTTTAGCCGGGTGCTGCCTTACAAGGATTATGACTCTGCGACCGGGCTTTTTATCAACAGCAAGACGGTCGGGTTTATGTTTGAAGCCCGACCTTTACCCGGCGCCAACGCACATATTGTATCATCGCTGGAAAACCTGCTGCGTACAAAGCTGCCCCGTAATGTACCGGTGACTATCAGTCTGGTTTCCAGCAAACTGGTCGGGGACGATATTGAGTATGGATTACGGGAATTCAGCTGGAGCGGTAAACAGGCGGAAAAATTTAATGCTATTACCCGTGCCTACTATCTCCGGGCGGCAGAAACACAGTTTTCTCTGCCTCCTGGAATGGATTTACCACTGACACTACGTAACTACCGCGTCTTTATCTCCTGCTCTGTCCCCCGAAAGAAAAATTCGAAAGCCCAGATTGTTGAGCTGGAAAACCAGATAAAAATCATCCGGGCCTCCCTGCAGGGCGCGCAGATCCCTACCCGGATCCTGGATGCTCAGGGCTTGGTGGATATGGTACGCGAGCAGGTTAATCCTGACCCGGGTGAAATGTATCGTAAGCCCTATAAACTGGACCCGTATCAGGACCTGAATTATCAGTGCGTCGACGACAGCTTTGATATGCAGGTGACGGCAAACCACCTGAAAATAGGCCTGCTGGATCGGAACGGCAATGAGAAGGTCACGAGAGTGACGAACTATCATCTTGCACGGGACCCGGAAATCGCGTTTCTCTGGACCAGTGCTGATAACTACGCCAACCTGCTTAACCCGGAACTGTCCATCTCATGTCCTTTTGTCATCACGCTGACGCTGATGGTGGAAGACCAGGTTAAAACCCAGAATGAAGCCAATCTGAAGTTTCTGGATCTGGAGAAAAAGAGCAAAACCTCCTATGCGAAATATTTCCCGTCCGTCGAAAAGGAGGTAAAGGAGTGGGGCGATATCCGCCAGCGACTGGCGACCAACCAGTCCTCCCTGGTGTCCTATTTCTTTAATATTACCGCGTATACGCCCGATAACGCAGAAGCCTCTCTGGCTACCGAACAGGAGATCCTCAACAGCTACCGCAAGGGAGGCTTCGTGCTACTTTCTGCTCGTTATCACCATCTACGAAACTATCTGGCCATGCTGCCGTTTAAATCAGGAGAAGGCCTGTTCAAAGAGCTCCAGTCGGCAGGTGTCGTTAAACGGGCTGAAACCTTTAATGTGGCCAACCTGTTACCCGTAGTCGCCGACAGTCCACTGGCGCCAGCAGGGTTACCTGCACCAACTTACCGAAACCAGCTGGCGTTCATCGACCTGTTCTACGAGGGAATGAACAACACCAATTTCAACATGGCCGTCTGCGGGACTTCCGGCGCGGGTAAAACAGGTCTAATCCAGCCGCTGGTTCGCAGCGTGCTCGACTCCGGCGGGTTTGCCTGGATATTCGATATGGGCGACGGCTATAAGTCACTGTGTGAAAACATGGGCGGGGTCTACCTCGACGGCGACTCGCTGAAATTCAACCCGTTTGCCAACGTTCTTGATGACGCCAATTTTGACCTGTCCGCCGAGCGTATCCGCGATCAGATGTCAGTGATGGCGAGCCCGAACGGGAACCTTGATGAGGTCCATGAAGGTCTGCTCCTGCAGGCG
Organism: Klebsiella sp. BDA134-6; assembly: GCF_015601345.1. Taxonomy (NCBI): domain Bacteria; kingdom Pseudomonadati; phylum Pseudomonadota; class Gammaproteobacteria; order Enterobacterales; family Enterobacteriaceae; genus Klebsiella; species Klebsiella sp. BDA134-6. The sequence continues at coordinate 123,239 of NZ_CP064785.1, read as the reverse complement.
GTACAGGCGGCCTGGCTAAGCAAACGTAATAAAGCGCGTGTTGATGATGTGGTCGATTTCCTCAAAACGGCAAAGGACAGTGAGGAGTATGCCGATTCACCGACCATCCGCAGCCGCCTCGATGAGATGATAATCCTGCTCGACCAGTACACGGTGAACGGGATATACGGCGACTACTTCAACTCTGATGAGCCTTCACTGCATGATGATGCGCGAATGGTAGTCCTTGAACTCGGAGGCCTCGAATCGCGTCCGTCACTGCTCGTTGCGGTTATGTTCTCACTCATTATCTACATCGAAAACAGGATGTATCAGTCTCCGCGAAGTCTGAAAAAACTGAACGTCATTGACGAAGGCTGGCGACTGCTGGACTTCAAAAATGAAAAAGTCGGGACCTTTATTGAGAAGGGGTATCGTACGGCGCGCCGGCACCTCGGTTCATATATCACCATCACCCAGAATATTGTGGATTTTGACTCGCCCACGGCATCCAGTGCTGCCCGGGCCGCCTGGGGGAACTCCTCCTACAAAATTATCCTCAAGCAGTCAGCCAAGGAGTTTGCCAAATATAACCAGCTGTATCCTGACCAGTTCACCCAGATGCAGCGGGACATGATTAACAGTTTCGGTTCCGCAAAAGACCAGTGGTTTTCCTCCTTCATGCTGCAGGTGGAAGCACATACCTCCTGGCATCGTCTGTTCGTCGATCCGCTCAGCCGGGCAATGTACTCGTCAAGCGGCGGAGATTTTGAGTACATCAAAAGCCGCAGAAAAGAGGGCATTGATATTCACGATGCGGTGTACGAACTGGCCTGCCGGAACTTTACGGATGAAATGACCGAACTCGAGGCTCGTATAGCACGTGATAACATAAGGAGTGCAGCCTGATGGAACAAACCACTGAACAACAAACCAGAACAACGCCCCTCAACTTCCGCCGGGTGTCGATCATCCTTGCCCTTATCCTTTTTACTCTGGCGACCAGCGTCTTTCTCTCGGGCGTGGTACTGGAATACACCACACCGCGGGTCGTGGCTTTTGATATGAAAAAGACGCTCGACAGCTTTATGGGCAGCGTCAGCCAGAAGCAACTGACGGAGGCTCAGTCAAAAGCGCTCTCGGACAGGTTTAATGATGCGCTGGAGAAAAGCCTGGCGGATTATCAGCAGCAGCATCATGTGGTCATTCTGGTTTCACCCGCAGTTGTTCAGGGCGCGCCCGATGTGACCCGCAACATCCAGCACGACATTGCCCGTCGGATGAAAGGAGCACAGCAATGATACGACTGAAAGGCTGCCTGCTCGCCAGCTGTCTTTTGTCGCCGCTGACACAGGCCGCTGACCTCGGTACCTGGGGGGATTTATGGCCCGTCCGTGAACAGGACATGCTACAGCTCATCACGCAACGTCTGCAGACGCTGCAGACCACAGGAAAGTGGGACCAGACGATGGATGAGTTTAAACAGCGTGTCATTGAGAACAGCCAGCGTCCGGTCCCGGTGGAGGGGATTAAGCGTGCTGAGAAGTACGAGCAGCACTGGTTTGACCCCAGTATCCGTCTGACCGAAGACCTGAAGGACAATGAGGGCCGGGTGTTTGCCCGAAAGGGGGAGGTGGTGAATCCCCTGAAAACCGTGCCGTTTGTGCAGACTCTGTACTTCATTAACGGGGATGATGCCGACCAGGTGGCCTGGATGAAACGCCAGGTCCCGGAAACCCTGATGAGCAAGATTATCCTGGTGCGGGGCAGCGTCCCTGAGACTTCAGCTGCGCTGGACAGCCGGATTTATTTCGACCAGAACGGCGTGCTGAGCCAGCGCTTTGGCCTGACCACGGTGCCGGCACGTATCACCCCGGCGCCGTCCGGTGAACGGCTGAATATTGAGACCTTCCCTGTAAAGTAAGGATGTTCTGTGAAAACCCTGACTCTCCTTCTGAGTGCCCTGACGTTATGGGGGTACAGCCTCAGTGCGGCTGCTGACCCTTCCTGTGAGGGGCGATTCGTTAACCCGATCACCGATGTATGCTGGCGCTGTATCTTTCCCCTGTCGCTCGGCAGCGTCCAGGTTGGCAAAGGCGACCAGCCTGATACCAGCAATCCCGGCAGTCCCCTGCAGCTTTGTCCGGCTCCGCCACCGCTGTTTGTTCGCCCCGGTCTGGCCATTGGGTACTGGGAGCCCATGGCGATGACGGACGTCAGCCGTTCGCCGGGCTGTATGGTCAATCTGGGGGGATTCAGCATCAACCTCGGCAAGACCGGCATGGGAACGGCGAAAAAAGACGACAAGCAGGTGAACGGAGCCTTCTATCACGTTCACTGGTACAAGTACCCGCTGACCTACTGGCTGAACATCATCACGTCAGCAGGCTGCCTGGAAGGGGGGGATATGGATATCGCGTATCTCTCCGAGATTGACCCGACCTGGGTGGACAGCAGTCTGACCACCATTCTGAATCCTGAAGCCATTCTGTTTGCCAACCCCATCGCACAGGGGGCGTGCGCGGCTGACGCGATGGCCAGCGCATTTCATATGCCACTGGATATTCTGTTCTGGTGTGCCGGCTCTCAGGGATCGATGTACCCCTTCAGCGGCTGGGTCAGCAACGAGTCCAGTCCACTGCAGTCCTCGTTACTGGTCAGCGAGCGCATGGCCTACAAGCTTCACCGGCAGGGCCAGATTATGGAGAGCATCGGCAAGGACAAGGCGGTCTGTTATGAGTACCCGTCCCCGATCATTCCTAAAGAGCGCTGGCGCTATCAGATGGTGAATATGTATCCGGACAGCGGCCAGTGTCACCCTCTGGGGCGCAGCGTGATGCGCTGGGAAGCGGGACGAAATCCCCCCAACTCACGAAAGAACTACGGCTATCTGATGTGGCGTAAACGTAACTGCGTCTTCCTCTGACAGGAGTCTCCGATGAAATTTATTAATGCGATGATAGTGATGGCCTTACTGACCATGAAGGTGTGTGGGGCCGTTGGCCCGACAACCGAAGACAGAGCCTGGCTGAAACAGCAAGAAGATCTCAGCGAGAAGTTACGCCTGAATCCGGACAGACAGCTGCAGCAGGAGCTGGAAGCGCAGATTAAGCGTAATCCACTCAACAGATCAGACAGTCAGTTTATCGATGATCTGCTCAGCAAGCAGAAGGCGTCAAATCAGGAAAAACCAGCCGAAGGGGCGATTTACTTTGTCTCCTTCTCGATACCGGAAGAAGGGCTGAAGCGGATGCTGCATGAAACCCGTCAGTTCGGCATCCCGGCGACGCTGCGGGGATTGGTTAATAACGACATGAAGACCACCGCTGACGCGGTGATGCAGCTGGTAAAAGACGGGGTCACAGACGGGATGCAGATCGACCCGACATTGTACGCGCAGTACAACATCCGGAGTGTACCGGCCCTGGTGGTCCGGTGTCAGGCCGGCTATGACGTGGTGCGCGGCAATATTCGTGTGAAACAGGCGCTGGAAAAAGTCGCGGAAACGGGAGACTGCGCACAGACGGCCCGACAGATGCTGGGAGCGCTGAAATGAAATGCCTCCCGGTTATTCTGGTGCTTCATGCATTCGTCCTGAGTACCTTCATCTGGCTGGCATCACCTGCCTGTGCTGACAGCGGTACTGACTATAAAGCCGGATCGGATTTTGCGAAGCAGGTGCAGGGCAGTGGTCTGGACTCGCTGAAAAATTTCAGCGGTGAACAAAACCTGCCCGGGTATACCGACAGCCCGGAGCAGACAAAATACTACGGCGGTGTCACCGCCAGCGGAGACAGTTCCCTGAAGGGGGACTCGGCCTCTGAATTCAGTCAGGGGGATACCGGCAAAATCATTACGGAGTCGTTCACGAACCGGCCTCCGGATCTGATTTCCCCGGATGCACCGTTTATTCAGGCAGCGAAGGATACGGAGTCCCGGGCGGACAGTATCATCGGTGATACCGGACAGGCCTGTACAGCTCAGGTGGTGAATCGGAGTGAATTTACGAATCATACCTGCGAACGCGACCTGCAGGTCGAGCAGTACTGTATGCGGACAGCGACCATTACCGGTCACTATAACGATACGACGACGACAGACGTGTACAGCGTGGCGTTGAAGGATGCCTGGCAGGAGGGCGACCAGGTGAAAGTCCGCTTCACCTTCGGCGTAACGGGCACGCTTATCCATGCAGAAGCACAGTATTTCATTACCAGTCTGCCGAATTATGCGCCTCCGGGGCAATCGAGAACGCTGTATGGCCTTGGCGGTTCTGTCCATGTTGAAGGGGGGCAGGAATGGAAAACACTGTCCGGCGCCGGATATCAGGTGACGGAGGGGCAGGAAGAGATCATGACCATCCAGTTGCACGATAAATCCCAGGTCAGCTACTTTGCCGGCGTGCTGGCCCGGAATCTCCGCTCCGGTTACATAACCCTGAACATCCGCGCCACGATGCAGGTCGCCTCGAAAGAATGGGAACCTGACATCACCTGGGTTGAGAACTGCGCCTTTAACAAAGATGAAGGAAACAAAACATCGTCAGAATGTACTGAGCCGGGAAGTACGAAAGAAGTCTGGCAGGATGGGAAAGCGTACCCGGTTTATCAGGCGTGCTGGGCTTACAGGGACACGTATATTACTCAGCCTGCAGATTTTGGTGCCTGCCAGTCCCTGATGGATAACAAAGCCTGCACGCTGTCATCACGGCAGTGTGCGTTCTCCAGTGAAGAGGGAACCTGCCTTCATGAATACGCCACGTTCTCCTGTGAGACTCGTACGAGCGGGAAACAGATGATATGTGGCGGGGATGTGTTCTGCCTCGATGGAGAATGCGATAAGGCCGTCTCCGGGAAGAACAGCGATTTCGCTCAGGCAGTATCAGAGCTTGCAGCGCTGGCCGCAGCGGGGAAGGACATTGCTGAGCTGAACGGCGTTGATGTCAAGGCCTTCACCGGCAACGCACAATACTGCAAAAAGTTCGCCGCCGGGTTCAGTAACTGCTGCAAGGACAGTGGCTGGGGACAGGACGCGGGACTGGCCCGCTGCAGCAGCGAAGAGAAAGCGCTGGCCAAAGCGAAAACCGACAAGCTGACGATCAGCATCGGGGAGTTCTGTTCAAAGAAAGTGCTGGGTGTGTGTCTGGAGAAAAAACGCAGCTACTGCCAGTTTGATTCAAAACTGGCGCAGATTGTTCAGCAGCAGGGACGCAACGGCCAGCTGCATATCGGATTTGGCGGCGCGAAAAGCCCGGACTGTCGGGGTATCAGCGTGGATGAGCTTCAGCTTATCAACTTTGACCAGCTGGATTTCACGAACTTCATGGAGGATTTAATGAATAACCAGTCTATTCCTGAGAACTCAGTGCTGACAGAAAAAACGAAAGAACGCATCAAAGAGCTTCTCACCCAGTCTTCAGCAAAGTAACTCCTTATTAATAACATATCAAAGGTGATTAAATGGCCGAGTCATTCATGGTCGTTGTTCTGCTTGTGGTCTTTCTTTTCATTCCGACTGGTATTGCCTTATGTATGTCAGGCCGCAGTCTGCTCCTGATATTCCTGGGTGCCCTGGCGTGCCAGACGGCTGTTGCCGTTGCATTTGCCGTGCTGTCTGCCCGGGGCTGGTCTGAGTCGATGGGGATGGGGGCAGCATCACTCATCTTCTATGTTATCGGGCTGCACAAAACTGACGGTGTAAAGCGGAATACTCATAACGGGAGAGAAAAGAATGAAAGTTAATTTTCACAAACATCCTGCCGTCGATTTTTCTCTGAGACTGGCGCTGACGATAATTATTATTTCTCCGGTGCTGTACTTTTCATGGGATGCCGTCAAAGGAACTTCAGGCAGCGATTATGTCCTGAGCGTTATCTTTATTCTGGTCACGGGTGGTGTCAGTCTTGTGAATTATCTGTTTTTTTCTGCCATTGCGACTGCCATTGAAAAATGCTTCAAAAAATGAAGGTGTATAAATGAAGTTGGTGAACATAATTAACCAGTTAAAAAAATGGCGCAAAGTTGCAGGAATGGTCTTTGTGCTTGTCTTATTGCCTGTCTGCATAGCTAAGCTGTTGACGAGCGACGATATTTTTGTGGTTGCTTCGTCTCTTTTCTTTATTATATTGCTCACAATATTAGCCAGGCGTCTTCTGCCATAAAGACGGTCATCACTTTGTTAATCAGCAAAATAAACAGGAGTGTTCATGGAAGAGAAAAAGTCGTACGGGATGGTGATGATATTTGTCAGCATGTTTGTTGCTTTTCTGGTGAGCATCATATCTTACAGCCTGTGGCGGGATAAACAGATTAATGCGTTTATGGCCACCAACCGCGCATGGGGTATCCAGTGTGACCGAATTTCTCAGGCCGCCTGGGTGGTTAAAGAGGGGGAGCGGGTGTCTCTGGAAATGGAGAAACTTCCTTTGTACTGCAATGGTTACCGCTTTGAAGCCCGAAATGACGCAGGAAAAACGATACGTCTTCTCAGTAAATACAGTGTTTATCAGTACCTGTCACGCCAGCCGCTCTAATTCATAAAAAGGTATTTACCATGCGAAAAATACATGCCGCCATCCTGGCGGGGTACCTTTGCTGCACCCTGATGCCGGCGTATGCAAAAGACGCCGGCTGGCAGTGGTACAACGAAAAACTGAAGTCCCGTGAAGAAGAAAATCCGCCAGTACCGGCGGCCCCACCGCCGAAAATGGATATTCTTGCGAAACTCTCTGCATTACAGAGCGCCACAAAACGCTCGCTGTATGAAGCCATTCTGTATCCGTCGTCAGAGAATTTCGTGAAGTACTTTCGGTTGCAGAACTACTGGACGCAGCAGGCAGGCCTGTTCTCGATGAGTGCGAAGAAGGCCATGCTGGAAAACCCGGAGCTCGATTACAACCTGCAGTACAGCCACTACAACGGCACGGTAAAAAACCAGCTGGCTGCCGACTATGCCGAACAGCGTCAGGCTATCTCCACCCTCGCACAGCACTACGGCGTGATGTTCTTCTACCGCGGGCGCGAAGCTATCGATGGCCAGCTGGTCCAGGTGATTAAAAACTTCCGCGAAACCTATGGCCTGAGCGTGATACCGGTGTCGGTTGACGGTGTCATTAACCCCATTCTGCCCGACAGTCGGACGGACCAGGGGCAGGCTGCACAGCTCGGCGTGAAGTTCTTCCCAGCAATGATGCTGGTCAACCCGAAAAGCGGCCAGGTGAAGCCGCTGAGTTACGGCTTCATCAGCCAGGACGACTTGGCAAAGCAGTTCCTCTACGTCTCCAGCGACTTTAAACCCAATTTTTGAGGATTAACGGATGATTTATTTCCGGGTAGGATGTGTGGCTTTGATTTTAATAACCACTCCAGCACTGGCATCAGAAATAATGGGTGTTCCTGAGGGTAGTCGGATTTTTTGGTTTGGGATCTTTCCAGCAATATGCTTGCTTTTTCCTGTTTTACTTGGCTCAATAAATACTGGTAAAAATTTTCTTTGTGAGTATTTGGTGTGTGCATTAACTGTTCTGACTGTTCAGATACCATTTCTCGTTAAAATATCCTCACACTCTTATTTTTTCCTGTTCATTATAGCCGGGGTTGTGCAGACTATTATTCCACTGGTTGTGCATGTGGGTATGCTTGCAGTTGTTTCGGGGGACCATTCTGGTTTGATAAAAAGAAATGTCTGCATTAGTGGAGCGTCTTTGGCAATGGCGCTCTGCGTTTGGTTTGGAATCATGTGTCTATTTAAATAATAAGGATGCTAGTTTCTCTCCAAATATATCGTTGAATTTATAGTAGATTGCAAACTGAATAAGAAAAATCCACACCATAAACAAGAAAAGGGCAGTGCGAGCCTTGGTTAGTTGAATGATATAAATGAACGCCATTTGAAACATCCAGTATAACAATCCCAAAATTGTTAGTAGGCATAATGTAATGACAATGTAGTCCGGAATGTTTTGAGGGGGCAGTGAAAGAGATAAAATATATGCAATGAATATTATTGCCGCATTTCCTAAAAGAGTTTCCCGGATAAGGTCCCTGATTGTCAGGAGTCTGTCTTGTCTGTCTTTATCTATTTTTATGTCCATTCTCTCTCCGAACTCTATTGATTGTAGTTTGGTCTGATGCGCGGTAATGAGTAAAGCACATTCAAAAACTTAAGTCTAAAAACTGAAGGATGATATATGCGAAAGATTCGGTTCCCCGATTTGGATATTACGGGAATGTGGGTGCTGGCCGTGGGAGTGTTTTCCCATCTGATAGCCAGGCTTGTCAGAAAACAGCCTGAAATGGCCGTGCAGGCCGCTGAAATTCTGGGATTAGGAATGGTCATCTTCGGCGGGTACCGCATTCTCAATGCCCTCATTGCTGAAGCCGAAAAGGAGGAGGAAGCCCGTGAAAAGCAGCCTGAAGAACACAACTAAAACAGCAGCAACCACAGCAACTTTACTCCTGGCCCTCTCCGGCATGGCGCTCGGGGGAACGCTCGATGAGGTGAAGTCACTCTGGGACCCGCAGGGCATCTCCGGTGTGGCATCAGCCTCCCGGCAGGATGATGCTCCTCGAGCTGTGATGCCTGCCACACAGCCTCGCTGGCTCCGTCTCAGTAACGGCAGGCAGGTGGACCTGCGCGACTGGAAAGTCGTACTGTTCATGCAGGGGAAATGTCCGTACTGCCATAAGTTTGACCCGGTGTTGAAGCAGCTGGCCGGACAGTACGGCTTCCCCGTTTTCCCCTATACCATCGACGGGCAGGGCGATGAGGCATTTCCCGAGGCGCTGCCGGTCCCCCCGGACGTGATGCAGACCTTTTTCCCCAATATCCCGGTGGCCACGCCAACCACGTTTCTGGTCAATGTGAACACCCTGGCGGCGTACCCGATTCTGCAGGGGGCCACAGATGCACAGGGCTTTATGGCCAGAGTTGATACGGTATTTCAGATGATGGAGAACCCGAATAATGGATAATCTCAACAAAATATATTCTTCGATACCCGTACTGGAAAGAAATAAACGCCTGAAGTTAACCCGGCAAAAGAGATTCGATGTTTATTATTGTCTCGCTTTTATGTTTGGTTTTGCCGGATTATTTCTGTGGTGGGGAAGCCATGCTTATTTCAATGTGTTCACTGAGCTGTTAGCCCCAGCGGTAGATATCGGCGCGGCGAAGAACATCATGAATCTGTGGAATGTTCTGATGTATTTCGTACCCTTTATTCTTTTCTCACTTTCCATTGGATGTCTGGCAACGGCTTTGCTGGGAGTACTGATGGCCGAACTGGCTTTCTGGTTTGAATATGCCTTTGAAAAAAGCTTCCAGCGATATTTAAACCGCAACCTTCGACGGAAAAATAAAATGAAAGAAGGAGAGCCTGATGTTCATCCGTAAACCATTATCGGTGCTTTGTGGGATGTTGTTAGGGGTGTCATTGACGGCGGCCGCAGATGTTAACGGCGACATGAACAACTTCTTCAATAAGCTCGGGTTTGCGTCCAATACCAGCCAGCCACAGGTCTGGCAGGGGCAGGCGGCGGGTTACGCCTCCGGCGGTTCGCTGTATGCCAGAACGCAGGTGAAAACTATCCAGCTGGTCAGCATGACTCTGCCGGATATCAACGCCGGCTGCGGCGGCATCGATGCGTACCTGGGCTCATTCAGCTTCATTAACAGCGAGCAGCTGCAGCGCTTCGGAAAACAAATCATGTCCAACGCCGCGGGCTACTTCTTTGATCTTGCCCTGCAGACCACGGTACCCGAAATCAAAACGGCCAAAGACTTCCTCCAGAAGATGGCCAGCGACATTAACAGCATGAACCTCAGCTCGTGCCAGGCCGCACAGGGCATTGTTGGTGGCCTGTTTCCCCGTACCCAGGTGGCACAGCAGAAGGTCTGCCAGGACATTGCCGGAGAGAGCAATATCTTTGCCGACTGGGCGGCATCGCGTCAGGGCTGTTCGGTCGGCGGGCAGATGGGTAAGGTGCAGGATAAAGCCAGCGATAAGGACAAGGAGCGCGTCATGAAGAACATCAACATCATGTGGAACGCCCTGTCCAAAAACCGGCTCTTTGACGGCAATAAGGAACTGAAAGAGTTTGTGATGACGCTGACCGGGACGCTGATTTTTGGCGAGAACAGTGAAATTACTCCACTGCCGGCACGCACAACAGATCAGGACCTGATTAAAGCCATGATGGAAGGTGGGACGGCTAAAATCTACCACTGCAACGATTCTGAAAAATGCCTGAAAGTAGTCGCAGACGCGACGGTCACCATAGCCGCAAGCAAGGCGCTGAAAAACCAGATATCTGCTCTCTTGAGCAGTATTCAGAATAAGGCCGTTGCAGACCAGCCGCTCACGGAAATGGAAAAAGGCTTTATCTCCAGCACGACCATCCCGGTGTTCAAATATCTTGTCGACCCGCAGATGCTCGGCGTGTCTAACACACTCATCTATCAGCTGACGGACTATATCGGCTACGACATTCTGCTGCAGTACATTCAGGAGCTCATCCAGCAGGCCCGGGCGATGGTCTCAACCGGGAACTATCCGCAGTCGACGATGGATTTAATCCTCGAAAACCTGAATCAGGCGAGTGTGCAGATTGCCGCCTTCCAGTCTCGTGTCCAGGTTCAGCAGGACGCGTTACTGGTTGTCGACCGGCAAATGAGTTACATGCGTCAGCAGGTTTCTGCCCGCATGATGACCCGCTATCAGAATAACTATCACTTCGGAGGGGGCCTCTGATGCAGGAAATCTATACCATCGCCGGAGGTGACTGGCTGCGGGGCAACCTGAACGCCATCGCTGCTTTCATGGGGACCGGTACCTGGTCGACCATCGAGAAAATGTGCATTGCCTTCTCGGTGCTGATAGTTGCCGTCAGCTGGGTGAAAAAACACAACATCATGGAGCTTGTCGGTTGGGTGTTTTCCCTGACCCTGGTCTCGATGCTGGTCGTGATCCGCACGCCTGTGCAGATAATTGACTACAGCAACGTGTCCCAGGTCTACAAAATCGATAATGTTCCGATTGGACTGGCCATTCCGGCGTCGCTGACCACGCGTGTGGGCAACGCCCTGGTGCAGAGCTATGAGATGATTTTCTCTCTGCCCGATAGTGTCACCTACAGTAAGACCGGGATGTTGTTCGGCGGAAACCTGGTGGCGAAAAGCACGGATTTTGTTTCGCAGAACCCCGAAATCACCACGCTGTTCTCCGACTATGTCCAGAACTGCGTGATGGGTGACATCTTTCTCAATGGCAAATACACCCTTGAAGAGCTGATGAACTCGTCCGATCCGTACACACTGGTATTTTCTAATCCCAGCCCGCTGAGAGGGGTATTCGATAAAAACAACAAGTTCCAGACCTGTCTGGAGGCTTCACGTGATTTGAAGTCAGCGTTAGCACTCGACTCTCAGACCGGCGGGAAAACCTGGAGTTATTATGTGCGCCAGCTGTTTGGTGGGAAACCGAATCCGGACCTGCTGTTCAGCCAGATGATTGGCGACAGTTACAGCTACTTCTACAGTTCAGGCCAGAGTGCCGGGCAGATTATCCGCCAGAACGTCACCATGAATGCGCTGCGCAACGGCATCCAGAGTTACGCGTCCCGCAGCGGCGATACTGCCAGCCTGGTGAACATCGCCAACACCATGTCGCTGGAGAAACAGCGTCTGGCCCAGGCCACGATGGGACATCAGGCACTACGTGCTCTTCCCATGATACAGACTGTCATCATGGGTATCATGATTGGATTATTCCCGATAATGATTATGGCAGCGATGTTCAACATGATGACGCTGCAGGTCCTGAAACATTATGCGTTTGGTCTCATATGGCTGCAGTCCTGGCCGTTACTGTATGCCATCCTGAACAGCGCGATGGCATACTACGCAAAACAGAACGGTGTTCCGGTCGTCCTGTCAGAGCTCTCACAGGTGCAACTGAAGAACTCAGATATTGCGACCACGGCCGGGTATATCTCGATGATGATCCCGCCGCTCAGCTGGGCGATGATAAAAAGTATGGGGGCCGGGTTCTCCAGCGCCTACAGCCACTTTGCCTCCTCGGGACTCAGTTCGACGTCCCAGGCCTCATCCAGTGTCGTGGACGGCAATTACTCGTTTGCCAATATGCAGATGGAGAACGTTAGCGGCTACAGCTGGGGCACCAACAGCTCGACCAGCTTCGGGCAGATGTCGCGGCAGTTGGGGAACGGGGCAATGAGCACGCAGACCAGGGATGGCTCAATAGTCTGGGACAGTGGTGGTGCAATGTCAAAACTGCCGGTGGATATCAACGTCGGTCGGCAGATAGCCAGTGCGCAGCAGCAGATGGCCAGAGAGTCGGATGTGCAGGCCGAAAGTGCGTTGCATGGCTATAACAACAGTGTGACAAGTGCCTGGAACAGTCTGAAGCAGTTTAGTAACAATATGGGGACCAGTTCCTCGATGACAACGGGTGCAGACAACACAGAATCTTCTCAGGACACGATGGCCAGAAGCAAAATGATGAATGCTGTTGACTCTTACGCAAAAGCCAATCAAATAAGCCGCGATGAAGCGTTCAGTCAGTTAATGGATAAATCAGTAAAAGGTGCGGTTTCTGGCGAAATTTATGGAAGTGCAAGAGCTGGTGCTGGTTTTGAAGTATTCGGTACAGGTGGTCATGTTGAGACAGGTGGAAAATTATCGGTTAGCGGCACTGCCAGTTCTGGCTCTCAGGACAATACAAGTGAATCTGGTCGCCATTCAAATACGAATAACCACGATCGCAGCAGCCAGGCTGTTAACGATTTCAGAGAAGCGTCTGATTACTTAACCAGTCATAAGACAACCACCTCCGGAAATGTTACTGATAATAATGCATCTTCTCGAGTTGACCAGTTTGCAGCGTCACTTTCAAGCGCGAAGAACAGCTATGACCAGTATACGACAAGCAAAACCCGCAGCCATGAATACAGCGATATGGCATCACGCACTGAAAGCATGAGCGGACAGATGAGCGAAAATCTGACGCAGCAATTTGCAAACTTTGTTCAGAAACAGGCGCCTCAGAATGCGGAAGCCATTCTGACAGATACCAGATCTCCGGAAATTGCCGCGCAACGAGAGGCTCTCGCCAGAGACTTTGTAAAATCTCAGGTTGAGCCAAAAATTGACGGGGCTTATCAGGAGGCCAGAGGTTCTCTTGGAAATGGTATGAGCAGTGTTTCCACTGGTGGCGGGCATGAAGGTGTTGTTTCTGACTACGGTCAGAATGTCACTAGCATTGACAATATGACGGTACAGGCCGGTATAAAACATGACGTAAGCAGTGGCGTAGATGCGCTAGTGTCTGAAAATCATCAAATTAATCAGGATGCTAGGCAAAAAATAACTAAACAGGAACAAGAGGTACAAAAACAAAATACAGACCTGCAAAACAACCACAATTTAGAGGGAAATAAAATTGACAATGAATACAATAGTAGAACATATGATCAAAAAGCTCTTCCTGGTGCAGATACAAGAGATGAGCTCTTAAGCAAAGCTCAGGATTATGAGAAGAATCATAAAAAATAAGTTGAGGGAGGGAATATGAAGAAAATGGTATTGCTGCTTATAGTACAGGCCATCTCATGTCTCATCGGCAGGTGGGATCTCCCTTCAACTCTCTTTGTTACGTCAACATTGGCAATATGGTTTTTGATTTTTTACTACGTTTTTTTCAAAATCAGAAAAAGCAAACCAATAGGTGAAGCTAATGGACAATTTCGCCTGTATTTATTGGTCTTTTGTATAAGTGCGTTTTTTAGCCCGATTGTTTGTTTATTCTTTAGTTTGATATATCCATTGTTTGTAATGAATAAATATTATCAATTTATGGCTTTTGACAAAAAAAGAGTGTTTAAAAAAACCAGATATGATCCGGGGATGGATGCGCTCAACCAGGTATCAACAACTCCTTACTCAGGTTCTTTTGAACAGAGAGGTAATTGCTTTGAATCGCATCACTCTCTCGATACATCTTCTTCGATAAATACTGAAGTTGATATATATAAAGATCTTGGGGGGCAAGTGGATACATCATCTACAACGTTTACAGACGTTAATCCAACGAGTGGGCTTCCAATGATAGGTAATGTTGATGTTGCTGGTAATCCGTATGGCATTGATAGGCATGATTGATCTCAGTTATTAATAAGGCAGTAATGAGTTTTATGAATTAGGATTTTTAATTGTAATAATTTTTATGTTTAGAAATTGTGCGCCCATAATATTAATGTGGGTGCCGCCTACCTTCATTTGTTATAGTACAAGGAACCTGTATGAAATTTGATAAATTTATGGCTGTAGCAGTCATGAGTTCAGTATTGGTACTTTCCGGTTGTGGTGCTATGGGGACAGCAATAAAAAAACGGAATCTGGATGTCAAAACTCAAATGAGTGAGACTATCTGGTTAGAACCCTCTAATAATCGCACGGTATATCTGCAAATCAAAAATACCTCAGATAAAGATATGAGCGGGCTCCAGTCGAAAATCACCAGTGCCGTCACAGCAAAAGGCTACCAGGTCATCACTAATCCCGATACCGCGGGTTACTGGATTCAGGCAAATGTGCTGAAGGCCGACAAAATGGACCTGCGTGAGACTCAGGGTTGGTTAAGCCGGGGTTATGAAGGTGCTGCAACAGGCGTGGCACTGGGGGCAGGGATTACCGCGTATAACTCTAGTTCTGCAGGTGCGACTCTAGGGGGCGGTCTGGGCGCTGGACTTGTCGGCATGGCCGCTGATGCAATGGTTGAAGATGTTAACTACACAATGATCACCGACGTGCAGATTTCAGAACGCGCGAAAACTCAGGTGCAAACGGATAATGTGGCTATATTACGTCAGGGAACCTCGGGCGCGAAAGTGCAGACCAGCACTGAGACCGGTAATCAACATAAATACCAGACCCGTGTTGTATCCAACGCAAATAAAGTGAATTTGAAGTTTCCGGAAGCCCAGCCTGTTCTTGAAGACCAGCTGGCAAAATCTATCGCTAATATTCTGTAAGTCTGCCACCTCTCGGCTTGGGTATAACGGGCCTGACTGACATCGTCTCCCGGGCCTGTCAGGTTAATTCGACATTTAATAAGCTTATTCCTCCTCAGAACGGTGAGCAGTTGCGCAATTTATTTGTGCATCTGTGAGGCGTTGCCGACCGTGGTCGGAACATTCCTTCGCTTTTGTATTTAAGGTCAAGAATTATGAGCTTTAATGCCAAGGACATGACTCAAGGCGGTCAGATTGCCAATATGCGCTTTCGCATGTTTGGCCAGATTGCCAATATTATATTTTATGTGCTGTTTATTTTATTCTGGGTATTGTGTGGGCTGATGCTGATGTACCGGCTCAGCTGGCAGACGTTTGTTAACGGCTGCGTATACTGGTGGTGTACGACGCTCGGTCCCATGCGCGATATTATTCGATCCCAGCCAGTTTACACCATTCAGTATTACGGTCAGTCACTGGAATATACCTCAGAACAAATTCTGGCCGATAAATACACCATCTGGTGCGGTGAGCAGCTGTGGACCAGTTTTGTTCTCGCCGCCGTCGTTTCTCTCGTTATCTGTATCGTGACGTTCTTTGTCGCCAGCTGGGTATTAGGGCGTCAGGGGAAACAACAGAGTGAGGATGAGAATACCGGCGGGCGCCAGCTTTCTGATAAGCCTAAAGAAGTGGCCCGTCAGATGAAGCGTGACGGTCAGGCTTCGGATATTAAAATCGGTGACTTACCGATATTGCTGAACTCCGAAATTCAGAACTTCTGTCTCCACGGTACCGTAGGCTCCGGTAAATCAGAAGTGATACGCCGTCTGCTGAACTACGTACGTGCCCGGGGCGATATGGCCATCATTTACGACCGCTCCTGTGAGTTCGTCAAAAGTTATTACGATCCGTCACTGGATAAAATTCTTAACCCGATGGACTCGCGCTGTGCGGCCTGGGATTTGTGGAAAGAGTGTCTGACGCTGCCGGATTTCGACAACATATCCAATACCCTTATCCCGATGGGGACCAAAGAGGACCCGTTCTGGCAGGGCTCCGGTCGGACCATCTTTGCCGAAGGTGCCTACCTGATGCGTGAGGACAAGGACCGCAGCTACGAGAAGCTGGTTGATACCATGCTGTCCATCAAAATCGATAAGTTGCGAGCCTATCTGCAGAACACGCCGGCGGCGAACCTGGTCGAGGAGAAGATTGAGAAAACGGCCATCAGTATCCGTGCGGTGCTCACCAACTACGTCAAGGCCATTCGCTACCTGCAGGGCATTGAGAAGAACGGCGAGCCATTTACCATCCGCGACTGGATGCGCGGTGTGCGTGAAGACCAGCCCAATGGCTGGTTGTTTATTTCCTCCAACGCTGACACCCATGCTTCCCTGAAGCCGGTTATCTCGATGTGGCTGTCGATTGCCATCCGCGGCCTGCTGGCGATGGGAGAGAACCGCAACCGCCGTGTGTGGATTTTCGCCGATGAGCTGCCCACGCTGCACAAGCTGCCGGACCTGGTCGAAATCCTGCCGGAAGCCCGTAAGTTCGGCGGCTGTTACGTGTTCGGTATCCAGTCCTATGCCCAGCTGGAAGATATCTACGGCGTGAAACCCGCCGCCACGCTTTTTGACGTCATGAACACCCGGGCGTTTTTCCGTTCCCCGAGTAAAGAGATTGCCGAGTTTGCTGCCGGTGAGATTGGAGAGAAAGAAATCCTCAAGGCCAGCGAGCAGTATTCCTACGGTGCGGACCCGGTTCGTGATGGTGTGTCGACCGGGAAAGAAAAAGAGCGTGAAACGCTGGTCAGCTACTCTGATATTCAGACGCTGCCGGACCTGTCCTGCTACGTCACGCTGCCCGGCCCGTATCCGGCCGTGAAGCTGGCCCTCAAATACAAACCGCGCCCGAAAGTGGCGGAAGGGTTCATCCAGCGCACGTTCGATACGCGGGTGGATGCAAGACTTAATGCCCTGCTGGCAGCGCGGGAGGCGGAAGGTAGTCTGGCCCGGATGCTGTTTACGCCGGATGCGCCAGAAGCAGAGCATGCTGACCAGGGCAGTAAAGCCGGAGCGCAGCATGAGCCGGTTAAACAGCCGGAACCAGCAGAAGGCACTGTCTCCCCTGTGCCGGTAACAGCCCTGTCGGCGGCAAAGACGCCTGCAGCAGAAGATCCCGTTAAGTCGCCTGAAACACTGCGGCCTGAAGTTTCGGACACGCGAATCACGACCGTTCCCTTAATTCGGACTAAACCAGCGTCTTCTGCGACAGGTACCGCAGCTGCAGCTGCCGGCGTGACTGCTCACACAGGGGGCACAGAGCAGGAGCTGGCGCAGCAGTCGGCAGACGTGGGACAGGAAATGATGCCAGCCGGCATGAACGAGGATGGTGAAATTGAAGATATGCAGGCTTACGACGCGTGGCTAGCTGATGAGCTGACGCAGCGCGATATGCAGCGGCGTGAAGAGGTCAATATCAATCACAGCCATCGCCGCGATGAGCAGGATGATATCGAGATTGGAGGGAACTTCTGATGATGTCGATTGGCTCTGTTAAATCGGCCGGGAGCGCCGGTAATTACTATACGGACAAGGATAATTACTACGTTATTGGCAGCCTGGAAGAGCGCTGGCAGGGCAAAGGGGCGGAAGCGCTGGGGCTGGACGGGAAAGCGGTCGACAAAGCTGTGTTCACCGAGCTTCTGAAAGGAAAGCTGCCGGATGGCAGCGACCTGACCCGGATGCAGGACGGCGCCAATAAGCACCGGCCTGGTTATGACCTGACCTTTTCGGCGCCCAAAAGCGTGTCGGTGATGGCGATGCTGGGCGGAGACAGGCGCCTCATCGATGCCCACAACCAGGCGGTGACGGAAGCTGTTCGCCAGATTGAAACGCTTGCAGCGACCCGGGTCATGACAGACGGTAAAAGCGAAACCGTACTGACCGGTAACCTGATTGTGGCGAAATTCAACCACGATACAAACCGTAATCAGGAGCCGCAGCTGCACACCCATGCCGTCGTTATCAATGCGACGCAGAACGGGGACAAATGGCAGTCTCTCGGTACCGATACGGTCGGTAAAACAGGCTTTATTGAGAATGTGTACGCGAACCAGATAGCCTTCGGGAAAATCTACCGGGAGTTGTTTAAACCTCTCGTTGAAAAACTCGGGTATGAGACAGAGGTGGTGGGTAAACACGGCATGTGGGAGATGAAAGATGTCCCGGTCGAGCCGTTTTCCACGCGCAGTCAGGAGCTCAGGGAGGCAGCCGGACCCGATGCGTCCCTGAAGTCAAGGGATGTGGCCGCGCTCGATACCCGCAAGTCGAAGGAAGCCATCGATCCGGCAGAGAAGATGGTGGAGTGGATGAATACTCTGAAGGAGACCGGGTTTGATATCCGGGGATACCGTGAGGCCGCCGATGGCCGTGCGGCAGCGCTGTCCAGTGCGCCCCCCGCGCCGGTGAAAACCGACGGTCCGGATATCACGGATGTGGTGACAAAGGCCATCGCAGGTCTCAGCGACCGCAAGGTGCAGTTTACGTATGCCGACCTGCTGGCTCGCACAGTCGGCCAGCTGGAGGCGAAGCCGGGTGTGTTTGATCTGGCCAGAACGGGCATTGATGCGGCCATCGAGCGCGAGCAACTTATCCCGCTCGACCGGGAAAAGGGGCTGTTCACCTCAAACATCCACGTTCTGGATGAGCTCTCCGTGAAAGCGCTGAGTCAGGAGGTACAGCGTCAGAACCACGTCTCTGTCACGCCGGATGCTTCAGAGGTGCGGCAGGCTCCGTTCAGCGATGCGGTCAGCGTCCTGGCACAGGACCGGCCGACAATGGGTATTGTCTCCGGTCAGGGCGGCGCGGCAGGCCAGCGGGAGCGGGTGGCCGAACTGACGCTGATGGCCCGGGAGCAGGGACGTGATGTGCATATCCTCGCTGCCGATAACCGATCCAGGGACTTTCTCGCCGGGGATGCGCGACTGGCCGGAGAAACCGTAACCGGCAAATCTGCACTGCAGGACGGGACGGCGTTTATCCCGGGTGGGACGCTCATTGTGGACCAGGCGGAGAAGCTGAGCCTGAAGGAGACGATTTCCCTGCTCGATGGCGCGATGCGTCATAACGTGCAGGTCCTGCTCTCCGACAGCGGCAAACGCAGCGGAACCGGAAGCGCGCTGACAGTGCTGAAAGAAAGTGGTGTGAATACCTACCGGTGGCAGGGAGGAAAACAGGCGACGGCAGATATTATCAGCGAGCCGGACAAAGGGGCCCGCTACAGCCGTCTGGCAGAGGAGTTTGCCGTCAGCGTGCGCGAGGGGCAGGAAAGTGTGGCGCAAATCAGCGGGACGCGTGAGCAAAGTGTGCTCAACAACGTTATCCGTGGCACTCTCAAAAATGAAGGGGTACTCGGCAACCGGGAGATGACGGTGACCGCTCTGACGCCGGTCTGGCTGGACAGCAAGAACCGGGGCGTGCGCGATTATTACCGGGAAGGGATGGTGATGGAGCGGTGGGACCCGGAGACCCGCAAACATGACCGCTTTGTCATTGACCGGGTAACGGCCAGCAGCAACATGCTGACCCTGAAAGACCGTGAGGGCGGGCGTCTGGACCTGAAGGTCTCCGCCGTCGACAGCCAGTGGACGCTGTTTCGCACGGATAAGCTGCCGGTGGCTGAGGGAGAGCGTCTGGCGGTGCTCGGGAAAATCCCCGACACGCGACTCAAAGGTGGTGAGAGTGTCACAGTGCTCCGGATGGATAAGGACCAGCTGACGGTTCAGCGCCCCGGGCAGAAAACCACGCAGACGCTTCCTGTTGGCAGCAGCCCGTTTGACGGTATCAAGGTCGGCCACGGCTGGGTGGAGAGTCCCGGCCGGTCGGTCAGCGAGACGGCGACCGTCTTTGCCTCGGTCACGCAGCGCGAACTCGACAATGCCACGCTCAACCAGCTGGCGCAGAGCGGAAGCCATATCCGGCTGTACTCCGCACAGGATGCGGCCCGCACCACAGAGAAGCTGACGCGTCATACGGCGTTCAGCGTGGTCTCAGAGCAGCTGAAGGCCCGCTCGGGAGAAACAGACCTGGAGGCGGCCATCGCACAGCAGAAGGCCGGACTGCATACCCCGGCAGAGCAGGCCATTCACCTTTCCATCCCGCTGCTGGAAAGTAACAGCCTGACCTTCACCCGCCCGCAGTTGCTGGCCACGGCGCTGGAAACCGGTGGCGGTAAGGTCCCGATGGCGGAGATAGAGGCAACCATTCAGGCGCAGATTAAGGCAGGCAGTCTGCTGAATGTCCCGGTGTCTCCCGGACACGGCAATGACCTGCTGATTTCCCGCCAGACCTGGGATGCCGAGAAAAGCATCCTGACCCGTGTGCTGGAAGGCAAAGATGCGGTGGCCCCGTTAATGGACCGCGTGCCGGCCAGTCTGATGACGGACCTGACCGCCGGACAGCGGGCGGCGACCCGGATGATTCTGGAAAGCACGGACCGGTTCACGGTGGTTCAGGGGTATGCCGGGGTGGGGAAAACCACGCAGTTCAAAGCTGTGATGAGCGCCATCAGCCTGCTGCCGGAAGAGACCCGCCCGCGCGTCATCGGTCTGGCGCCGACGCATCGCGCGGTCGGGGAAATGCAGAGTGCCGGCGTGGACGCGCGCACGACAGCGTCGTTCCTCCACGACATGCAGCTGCTGCAGCGCAATGGCCAGACACCCGATTTCAGCAACACCCTGTTCCTGCTCGACGAGAGCTCGATGGTGGGGCTGGCCGATATGGCAAAAGCCCACTCCCTCATCGCCGCCGGCGGTGGACGGGCGGTGCCCAGTGGGGATACCGACCAGCTGCCGCCCATCCCGTCGGGCCAGCCGTTCAGGCTGACGCAGCAGCGCAGCGCCGCGGATGTGGCCATCATGAAAGAGATTGTGCGCCAGGTGCCCGAGCTGCGACCGGCGGTGTACAGCCTCATTGAGCGGGATGTGCACCGCGCCCTGACCACCATCGAGCAGGTCACGCCGGAGCAGGTGCCGAGAAAAGAAGGCGCCTGGGCGCCGGGCAGTTCTGTGGTGGAATTCACGCCAAAGCAGGAAAAGGCGATAGAAAAGGCGCTGAGCGAGGGGAAAACCCTGCCGGCAGGTCAGCCCGCGACGCTCTACGAGGCGCTGGTGAAGGACTATACAGGACGGACCCCGGAGGCACAGTCACAGACGCTGGTGATCACCCATCTGAATAAGGACCGGCGGACGCTGAACGGTATGATCCATAACGCACGGCGGGAGAACGGGGAAACCGGCAAAGAGGAAATCACCCTGCCGGTGCTGGTCACGAGCAACATCCGTGACGGTGAACTGCGCAAACTGTCGACCTGGACGGCTCATAAGGAGGCGGTGGCGCTGGTTGATAACGTATACCACCGTATCAGCAAAGTGGATAGGGTTAATCAGCTGATCACCCTGACTGACAGTGAAGGAAAGGAGCGATATATCTCACCCCGGGAGGCATCGGCAGAAGGCGTCACGCTCTATCGTCAGGAAAAGATCACCGTGTCTCAGGGGGACCGGATGCGTTTCAGCAAAAGTGACCCGGAGCGCGGCTATGTGGCCAACAGTATCTGGGAGGTGCAGTCTGTTTCGGGTGACAGTGTCACGCTGTCTGATGGCAAACTCACCCGCACGCTGACCCCGAAGGCGGATCAGGCGCAGCAGCATATCGACCTCGCCTACGCCATCACCGCCCACGGCGCCCAGGGGGCCAGCGAACCGTATGCCATCGCGCTGGAAGGGGTGGTCGGTGGCCGGGAACAGATGGCCAGCTTTGAGTCTGCCTATGTGGCGTTATCCCGCATGAAACAGCATGTTCAGGTGTATACCGACAGTCGCGAGGGATGGGTTAATGCCATCCGGTCATCACCCTCAAAAGCGACGGCGCACGACATCCTTGAACCCCGTAACGACCGCACCATCAAAAACGCCGGCCAGTTGTTCGGGCGGGCAAAGCCGCTGGATGAAATAGCTGCAGGCCGGGCGGCACTACAGCAGTCCGGTCTGGCCAGAGGGAGTTCGCCGGGGAAATTCATCTCGCCCGGTAAGAAGTATCCGCAGCCACATGTGGCGCTGCCGGCATTCGATAAAAAC
Organism: Klebsiella sp. BDA134-6; assembly: GCF_015601345.1. Lineage (NCBI taxonomy): Bacteria > Pseudomonadati > Pseudomonadota > Gammaproteobacteria > Enterobacterales > Enterobacteriaceae > Klebsiella > Klebsiella sp. BDA134-6. The sequence continues at coordinate 101,093 of NZ_CP064785.1, read as the reverse complement.
GGCAAGGAAGCCGGGATCTGGCTCAGTCCGTTGACGGACAGGGATGGCCGCCTGGAGGCCATTGGTGGTGAAGGGCGCGTTATGGGGGATGAGTCTGCCCGGTTCGTGGCGCTGCAGAACAGCCGGAACGGCGAAAGTCTGCTGGCCGGGAACATGAGCGAGGGCGTGAGAACAGCCCGTGACCATCCCGACAGCGGGGTGATAGTACGCCTTGCCGGCGACGACCGCCCCTGGAACCCGCAGGCCATCACCGGCGGGCGCATATGGGCTGACCCCCTGCCGAATCTTCCGCTGCCTGACACCGGTGCGGATATCACACTCCCTCCGGATGTGCTGGCACAGCGGGCTGCAGAAGAGGCACAGCGCCGGGAGATGGAGAGGCAGGCAGAGCAGGCGACCCGGGAAGTCGCCGGCGAGGAGAAGAAAACGGGCGAGCCGGGCGAGCGGATAAAAGAGGTTATCGGGGACGTGATTCGTGGTCTGGAGCGTGACAGCCCGGGTGAAGAGAAAGCACGGCTGCCGGATGACCCGCAGACCCGACGCCAGGAGGCCGCGATACAGCAGGTCGTCTCAGAAAGTCTGCAGCGTGAACGCCTGCAGCAGATGGAGCGGGACATGGTGCGCGACCTGAACCGGGAGAAAACCCTCGGGGGTGACTGACGCGCCTTCAGCTTCTGACAATGCACAGTAATATCAGGGATAAAAAGGAAATAATGATGACAACACACGCAATACGCGTCAGCGCCGCAGACCGCTGGCTTAAGGCTCTGCTGACCTGGACGCCCGGGCAGACGGATATCATCAAAACGGTGGCCCTGCTTCTGATGGTCACTGACCATGCCGGCCTGCTGCTGGCGGAGAATAACGAGCTTATGCGCCTGCTGGGGAGAGGCTGTTTTCCGCTGTTCGGTCTGGTCTGGGGGATGAATCTGGCGCGACATGCGGATATCCGCCAGTCGCAGCTGAACAGTCTCTGGGGCTGGGCGCTGGTCGCCCAGGTGCCATACATGCTTATCGGGTATCCGTGGTACGCGGGAAATATTCTGTTTGCCTTTGCCGTCACCGGTCAGGCGCTGCGGTGGTTCAGCCTGCCGTTCTGGCGTCACACTCTCGCCGCCATGGCCATCGTAGCCGTCTGGATACCGCTCTCCTCCGGCAGCTACGGCATGACCGGGGTGGCCATGCTCACCGCCAGCTGGCTGTTGTGCCGGGCACAGACTTCGCGGGAACGAATCGGGTACGGGATACTGTGGGTCATAATTGTGTTACTGATGAATCCGAATGACGCCGGAGAATCGCTGGCCGGGCTGGCCATCGCGCTGCTCGTATTGATGGTGTGCTCATCGGTCGGAGGAGAGATAAAGCGGTTCTGGCCACGGCATTTTTTTGTGCTGTTCTATGCGCTGCACCTGGCGGTGCTGGGGATAGTGGCGACGATGTAAAAAAAAGACCCGGACGGTACCGGGCGAAGAGGTCAAATGACTAATATGATACGGCTGTTTCAACACAGTATTAACAGTTTGTCAGAAGAAGAAGCAACTGAACGTTTCCGATTCCCTCCGGATGCCTGACAGGCAAGACTGCTCTTCACTCAGACGCACTGGCAGAACGTAGTAGACTCTCAGGAGGCGCTCTGCGGGAAACATTTGAACATCATCCGAAAGCGCAAAGTTTGATACGGGTCAGATAAAACGGGCTGTTGCGTGTTACAGAATCCGAAAGTGGCCTATAGTGGCCATAAAAAAAGCCCGGAGAGTATCCGGGCAACCGGGGTCTTTAGTTTTCTGGTTATACAGGGCGTTGACATGATAAGTGTAGACCATGCCAGAGCAGGTGCACGCCAGGCTGTGGTACGCTGTATTAATGACTTACATTTATTCCTGATACGACAGCGATATGACTGAAGAAAAACGCCCCGTACTGAGTCTGAAACGAAAACCGGCGCCGGACAGCACACCTGCTCCCGGGAGTGATGCCACACCTGGTGTGGTTCGCCGGAAGAAGGTGGTGGTGGTGTCAGCTCCGCCGGCCTGGAAGGTCAAAAAAGAGAAGCTGGAGCAGGCGAAAAAGGCTGCCGAAGCCGCTGCGCGGAAAGCTGCCCGGGAGCCCGTTAAAGTGGTAAAAACGCCGCCTCCGGTACGTTATCTTCAGCTGATTCCGCCGGAGCAGGCCATCATGACCCTGAAAGCGTTCTGGCCGCAACTGTTTGACGGTAACGCCCCGCGTCTGCTGGCAACCGGGATGCGTGAGCAGCTGTTTGCCGATATTGCGAGCCGCGACCTGCCGCTGTCGCATAAGCAGGTGATTATGTGCCTGAAAAGCCTGACCCGGTCAGCGGGCTATCTGTCCCGGATGCGGGAAGGTGCCTCCCGCTATGACCTGCAGGGAAATGTTGTGGCCACCGTCACTGCTGAAGAAGCGAGATACGCCGGTGAGCGCATGATGAAAGAGCTGTTGCGGGCCGAGCGTAAGATGAGCCAGACGATTTAATTCTTTTTAATTTCTTAAATCAGATATACCCGTCATTGAGCAGCTAATGGATATTTCATCCATTAGCTGACAGTATTCGTCATGAGTGAGCGAGGGAATAACATGAGAACCTGGTGCATGTGTTCTCGTGACATGTCCGCGGCTTTTTCTGGTTTGCTTGCGTGACAATAATGATACTTGTACTTGCCGCAATCATTTATATGGCATGAAGCCAGCTAATATCTCCTGCACAGTAGTGATAATCGGATTTTTCAACAAGTACACCTGTAAATTAAATCTTCACGCGATTTATTTATATCAGGTCGGTAATTAAAAGCAGTAAATAAATCACTTATTCTTCAGGTTGAATATTTAAAGGGACGTTAAACATGTTTCGATATTTCGCTCTGCGTTTTGAACAGCAGTTGCTGTGTTATTTATCCGGCGGTGTGCTGGCGGTATTTCTGACAATACTCATTCCGTCTGTAACGGTCATTGTTTTTGTGCTCATCCTGGTACTGTCGACGGTGGTTTGCTGGACCGCGCTGGCTCTGTACATCTGCGATACCGACCAGGTGAGAAAAACGGAGGTATCCCCCCAGGTCCGTATACGTGACGGTATTCAGGTGGTTGCCACCCTGCCACGTCATGAGAAGGCCCGGATTGAGTGGGGCATTCTCCGGGATGATGAGGTGTTTCGCCAGCAAAGGCGGGAACTTGTTGCCCTGACCGGGCGGGTTATCCGTCGGGGGCTGTTGTATGCGCCAGCGGTGATGCTGGTCGGTACGGGCATTCTCGCCTGCAGTTTTCCGCAGGACGCCGTCCGGCTGGTCAGTGCGTTTCGGACTCTGCCTGCTGCAGAACTGGTGCATCAGGCCGGGTTCGTTCTGCGCAGTGTTCTGCTGATTTCCGTGATATCGGTGCTGACAGCTGACGTGGTGGCCGGAAGAGGTTTGCCGAATGTCTTTCGCCGCGCATTGCTCGACAGGCTACCGGCAGAGGCCTGGCGTATCAGAAGAGGGACAGAACGATGAGGATACCGCCCGGCAAACGCACCGGGACAGACAGCGAGATAAGGGAACACAAAACATGGCAAAGATATTAATGATGGCAGGCAGTGCAGTCGTTCTGCTGAGTCTGCTGGGATTTACTGTGCTGCTTCTGAGAGGGCGGATAATGGCCGGGACATCACCGGTCCTGATATCACTGAAAGCGCTGGGAATTCGGCCCTCAGAAGCGGAGCAGCGGCTGTGTCGCGAGCGGGTCTGGGTGGGTAATGACACGCTGATGACGTTACGGGAACAGCATTTTTACCGGGCATTGCTGAGAAGCACGAGCCAGAAGCGCTGGCTTCTGTGCCCGCAGGTCCGGGTGGCGGATATCGCCACACTCGCTCCTCACATCCGGCCTCGCTCCCGGGCCTGGTGGCAACTTTTCCGGATGGCGTCGCAGTGGCACTGCGACGTGGTCATCGTTGATATTCAGACCTTCGCCATCGTCGCTGCTGTTGAACTTGATGATGCCTCACACCTGCAAAAGCATCGTATCCGGCGCGATATTCTGCTCGAAGAGGTTCTGAGGCAGGCCGGCATCCCGCTGCTGCGAGACCGGGATTCAGAGAAGCTGGTCAGAAGAATCAGAGAGTTTCTCAGGCACCGTGAAACGGACACTGACATCATATCCACTGGTGGTATGGCGCCATCAACAGAACAGACTGAACCCGGGGAGAAAGCAAAATGATAATTGCCATCGACATCAACCGTGATGAGCAGGGGTACTGGACGCATCCTGCGCTGGCGCGTAGCGGCTGCGAAACCCCGGTTGAATTCCGCTACTGGCTGAAAACCCACGGACTGCTGTGCTTCGTGATGACAATGCGCTATGACGCGCCTGAGGTCTACTCAGCCGGATTGACTGGTGAAGCCCCGGATGCGCGTAACTGGATACCTGAGCCGCCGGATGAGGATGCCTGGTTCCTGGGGTCTGTCCATGCGACTGATGACGAGCCAGTCTGCTACTGGTTCCGCCAGACCACAAAAGCCTGACGCCTCCACATGGCGTCGTTGTCCAACCCCGGGGGCGGGGGAAACCAGTTTCCCCCGCCCCCGGGGTTTCTCAAAAACAGTGAAGGAAATACTGTGAAAATAAATCGTACTCTCCGCAGATGGTGTCTGCCCGGGCTGGTCAGCCTGAGCCTGTGCGCCTCCTTACCCGCCGTTTATGCCGCGAACATCGAGACCGGGTTTTCCCCGGAAGGGACGGCCCTGCAGCTGGTTCTGAAAACCATTACGACCGCACAACAGGAAATCCGGCTGATGGGCTATTCCTTCACGTCTCCGGATGTAGCCGGTGCGCTGGTCAGGGCCCGGCAGCGGGGCGTGGATGTGAAGGTCGTTCTGGACCACAAAGCCAATACCGGTGAGCGCAACAAGGCCAGCCGGGCCGCCATGAATCTGCTGGTCAGCGCGGGTATACCGGTCCGGACGGTGGATGCCTACAAGATCCTGCACGACAAAGTGATCATCGCTGACGGGCGTAATACCGAGGTCGGTTCGTTCAACTTCAGTCGCGCCGCCGATCGCGCCAATTCAGAGAACGTGCTCGTCGTGTGGGATGACCCTGTTGTTGCTCAACGCTATTTGCAGCACTGGTCATCCCGCTGGTCAAAGGGAACGGACTGGAAACAGACCTACTGATACCGCTTTAAACGATCCCCGGACGTAAACCGTGCGCCAACACGGGTTACGTTCATAAAGTAAGTCGCTGATTTCAGGAATCTGTAGTATTCTCTGCAAACGATCCAGGTTTGATCCTTGAGGAGGCAGAGATGTCGCAGCCCGGAAATGCAGTAACTTCCTCATCGAAAGAAAAGCGTCAGTACAGAAAAGGGAATCCATTGACCCTTGCTGAACGCCAACAGGCATCATTAGCAAGAAAAAAAGATACCCATAAAGAGTTAAGGGTCTTTCTGCCGATAGTTTTGAAAGAGCATCTTCAAGACATGTGTGAAGCAGAGGGTATGACTCAGGCTGAAATGATTGCAAAATTGATTGAACAAGAAAGAATTAATAAGCAGTAAAAAGTAGCGACATCACTTTCTTGTCTGAATTCTCTATGAGTGTTAGATTACTGATCGTTTAGCGAATTTTAATGGCTGGCCACGCCGTAAAGTGGCAGGGAACTGGTTCTGATGAGGTGTCTACCCGGAACCAGAAAAGCAAAAACCCCGATAATCTTTCAATGTTTGGCGACGAAGAAGATTAACGGGGCCTTTCAAAACTGCATAGAAGCTGTTGCTCTATGCAGGGAGTATAGTTTTATGCTCAGAAAAGTTCAATACCTGTTTCTGTGCCATTTGCTCCTTCCGTGCAACATAAGTGCGGGAATGTGTGTCTGACGTTCAGACCCTGTTCACCCATTACCGGCAGGTCAAAAATCCGAATCCGGTGTTCACGCCGCGTGAAGGAAAGAAGACGCTCCCGTTCTGTCGTAAGCTAATGGCGAAAGCCGAAGGCTTCACGTCCCGTTTTGATTTTTCCGTTCATGTTGCTTTTGCCCGTTCGCTGGGTAAGCGTCACCGGATGCCACCACTGCTACGCCGGCGTGCCATCGATGCGCTGCTGCAGGGTTTGTGCTTTCATTACGACCCGCTGGCCAACCGGGTACAGCGGTCCATCACCAATCTGGCCATCGAGTGCGGGCTGGCGACCGAGTCGAAGGGCGGCAATCTGTCCATCACCCGCGCCACCCGTGCGCTGAAGTTTATGGCGGAGCTGGGGCTGATTACGTACCAGACCGAATATGACCCACAGATTGGCTGCAACATTCCGACAGATATCACGTTCACCCCGACTCTGTTTTCGGCGCTGGATGTCTCTGACGTGGCGGTGCTGGCTGCGCGCCGCAGCCGCGTGGAGTGGGAGAATCTGCAGCGTAAAAAGCAGAGCCTGCTGCCGCTGGAGATGGATGAGCTGATAGCGAAGGCCTGGCGCTTTGTGCGTGAGCGATTCCGCAGCTATCAGTCCGAGCGTAAATCACATGGTCTGAAACGCGCCCGTGCACGCCGTGACGCGGACAGAACCCGCCAGGATATCGTGACACTCGTGAAGCAGCAGCTGACGCGTGAGTACGCCACCGGACGTTTTACCGGCGGTCTTGATGCCATGAAGCGGGAGCTTGAGCGGCGTGTGAAAGAGCGCATGCTGATGTCGCGCGGCAACAACTACACGCGGCTGGCCACAGCCCCGATATAACCCTCTCTCCGAAAAAATCCGGCCGGCGCCGGAGGTATTCGCACGTCTGCAGCCCGCCGGCGCCTGAAATCTGCGCAAAAACACCGACCTCTTCGCCTCTCTCCATTCGGGCGCCCGAATAAACGGGCCAGAAAGCAGCTCACTGCGACCACAAATGCCGGCAGCGTCCTGTTATCAACAGTTAACTGCAAGGGACTTTTACACAAAGCGACAACCGTAAGGCTTACAGAGCGCCAGGCGAAAGAGTTTCAAAGTGCGTGGTTCCCTTTAAACCCCTGCTCTATATCTCTGTTAAATATCTTTTTAATAAATCATGTAAGGAGAAAACCTATTCATCGCCAGCCCTGTGGACAGGCTCCTGAGAATGAACGCCCCTGCCGCGAACTCACGTTCGCCCGGTTCGAAAACACCAAAAGTACCTCCCGCCGCTATACGCCGGGCCCGTCAGCAACACCTCATTATTTAGTTACATCATCCAAGCGAATCCCCTGAGAACCGCACCCATGCTGTCCTCCACATCGCATCACACACTACAAAACAGCAGAAACCTCACCTCTGACCACCGAAGAACGCTGACGCTTCAATTACACCTGTGCCCACCTGACCGACACTGAAAAGCGCCGCCCCACCCCGGCCGCAGGCCGGGGTAATGCATCGCTTCAAAACGACGGATGTTGTAACTAGGTTTTGTTGTTGCTGTTGATAAGGTTGCTTTGAGTTCTGGCATACACGCTCGTAAGCGGCCCTACGGCCCGCTAACGCGGAGATACGCCCCGACTTCGGCTGTCGCCTTGTCGTGACCACTCCGACCGCGCACAGCAGCTTCTGTAACGTTTTTAGCGCAGTTGTTTTGGGCCTGGCAGGGTGGGGGATTATTACGGCTGAAGCCGTAATGCTTTTTTCGTCCTCGCTTCGCTGCGGGGGTCTCCGGCGCATAGCGCCTCCCATGCGCTCACGCGCATCTTAAAACCGTCCCCGGCGTACCCTGAAAGTAACGCGTGCTGACGCGGGGCTGAGAAGCCTGTGCGGCAATGCCAGAAATCTATTGTTGGTTTTATGTTAAAAAATCGGTGACATTTTCTTTGAACGGGGCCGCGTTGTGCCAGAAGCGGACTTTGCAATTTTCCTTTGATCTAGCCCTGTAGTCTCTACAGATAACTCTGGTAGGTTTAAGGTTTGAATCGCCACGGGTTTAACAGACACCCCAGAGTCATTTATGGACTGACCCCGCCCCGGTAGACGATCCTGCCCTATAGTTTGAGCATAGGAGGAGCGTATGGGCACACCACGATTTACACCTGAATTTAAGGAAGAAGCCGTCCGTCACATAACGGAACGCGGTTATTCCGTCGCCGAAGTTTCTGACCGGCTGGGCGTTTCAGCACACAGTCTCTATAAGTGGTTACGGGCTATTAAACCCGATAACAGCGAGCAGCATGCCCGTGATTTACTGGAAGCGAAAAGCGAGATCCTGAAGCTCAGGGCCCAACTGAAGCGCACTGAGGAAGAACGGGACATACTGAAAAAGGCCGCGCGGTACTTTGCAAGGGAGCCCGACTGAAGTACCGCTTTATCAATGAGCACCGCTCTGTATGGGGTGTCATGACGATGTGTCGGGTGTTGTGCGTTGCCCGGGCCGGGTTTTATGCGTGGCTGCATAACCCGGTCTCCGCGCGGGATAAAGATAACCAGCGTCTGCTGACGCTTATCCGTGACTCCTATTCACTGAGCGGAGGCGTATACGGTTACCGCCGGGTCATGGCGACCTGAACGAAATCGGGGAAATCTGCGGTAAAAACCGGGTGGGCCGCATTATGCAACTGAACCGGATTAAAGCCGTGCGCGGCTATAAAGCTCCGCGTCGTATCGCTGGCCGACCTTCAGTGGTTGCGCCTAATCGTGTGCAGCGGCAGTTTACCGTTGTCCGGGCCAATCAGGTCTGGGTCACCGATATTACTTATATCCGCACCTGGCAGGGCTGGCTGTATCTGGCGGTGGTTATCGATCTCTTCGCCCGTAATGTGGTCGGTTGGTCGATGAAACCCACTCTCTCACGCGAACTGGCGCTCGACGCGCTGATGATGGCCGTGTGGCGTCGAAAACCGGACGGCGAGGTTATCGTACATAGCGATCAGGGCAGCCAGTACGGTAGTGACGACTGGCAGCGCTTCTGCCGGGCCAATAACCTGGCGCCGAGCATGAGCAGGCGTGGCAACTGCTGGGATAATGCGGTGGCCGAATCGTTCTTCAGTTCGCTGAAAAAAGAACGGATCAGAAAACGCATATATAAAACCAGGGATCTGGCCCGGGCGGATATCTTCGATTACATTGAAGTGTTCTACAACCGGACCCGGCGTCAGTCCGGAGGCCTTTGAACAGGCCTCGTCGTGAGGACAGGAAATGTCTACTGTTGTGGGGTCAGTCCATACTAAGGCTCCTCAAGCAACCCAAGCAACTCCATATCATAAAGCAAGTTCCTTTTTTCATCATCAGAGAGGTCCTCAATAAGAATATCCAAAGGGGTTTCCTTTAAAATCAAATTGATAGATTTACGAGTGATATCCTCTGCTTTCTTCGGCCCTCTATCGGCCCTTAAAATGAGAGTAAATACCTCAAACATTAGCTTTTCTATCGGGGAAAAAGGTGTGCATTCACATTGATAGATTGCATAATCAATTTCTAAGCTATCATAGGACGATTTTTCACCAGCCTTTCTATTCCTCGATAGAATATTCCGACAGCAATCATAGAAACATTCTAATATCATTTCTCGTATTTCACCGTAAGTCATACGTTCGTCATCCACTACTTCAACCTCCCAGGAATTAGCAATACGTTATTGTTATCAAGGACCTCTACTTTAATCCCTGGATATTTTTTTTGAAATTGATCCACAACACCCAAACAACTCTCGCAGGCAGCGCGCTCAGTGAAAATAGTGACTTTCCCTTTGGCTGACACATTACTACCTAACTTATCAGCCAGGTTGTCCAGAATTTTGTACTCCGAGTCGGTATTTCGAGGTATTGGTACACCTTTTACATTGTTGATGGTTTTAAATTCAAAATTGCCGCTACCTTTCCCTATAAAGCTTTTCTCTGCTGTGTCGACCCGGCTGTGTGCCGCAAGTGTCCTGGGCATACCTGGAACATCGATTTGTGCAACTGCGGCATTTCCCGTCTTCCTGATATTTTGAGAAAATGGCGCTCTGGCATCCAACACCTGCTGCCTGAACGTGGCTGCCTGCTGTATGGTCTGCTCATTGATCAGATACCCTTTCCATGCACTGGTCGGTCCAGCAAGACTGGTGGACAGATACTGATTGCCAACGCTTGTTTTCCCCATTCCGACAAATGTACTGGAGATGGAGATGGCCATTACAGAGGCATTCACCCAGTTCGGCGACCAGCCTGTCAGTTTACTGATTTGCTCTATCTGTTGGTTACGCGCAAACAACTGCCCGTCGGTTATCTGATCACCCAAATCGTATGTGAACAGTTTTTCGCTGTCATAGCCAGCATATGCCGGGTAATTTCCGAAGCGCTGACGCTCTTTTTGCACCCAGTAGTTATCAATAAGCCCGTCTTCGTCCCGCGTTGAAGGGTATTTATTCATCAAAGCTTCAAACTGCTTTCGCTCTTCTGAGTTCAGGGCTTCCTGTGTGGTACAGGCGACCTTGCGGCATGATGCAGCCATGAGTCGCGCTTCTTTTTCCTTGTCACCTTTCGCCAGTTCTTTGATAGCGTTGAGCTCATCCTGATGCAGCTGACGATTGAAGCGTTCAACAAGCTCTCCCGCATTTGCGCCGCTATTGGCGCCAGAGGCTCTGCCTGTGGCAATGGCGCCGACCAGTGCCCCCGAGACACGGCTGATTTGCGCCTGGCGCTCCTGCCATCCTTCGCTCTTTACCAGGTTATCGTTGATGATAATCCCGGCCAGCTCCGCAGCCAGCGCTCCGGCAGCGGCTCCCTTGGCGTTTCCTCGACCAATTTCCGCGCTGATACCCGCAACCACCGCATGACTCAGGGCTCTTCCCTGTATACCCAGAACCTTGCCGTTATCGCCAATCAGACCGGCCCCTTCGGCATTAATCTGGTTGCCAATATTTGCCAGCAGGGCGTTCGTCAGGTTGTCCTTAAAGCTGCCGCCATTGATGGTGGTGTTCAGGCTGGAGCTGATAACCGACTGGCCGGCCACGCGCTGGACCACTTTCCCCCAGTCTTCATTTCTCACCAGAACCGGCAGTTTTGCCTTGTCGGGCGGAACATCAATATTCATGACCTTATCAAAGCCCGCCAGCGCGCCCCCGATAACCATCGAGGTGGCCAGAGATTTGACCGAACTGCTGCTTCCCAGTGCCGACAGCGTTTTTGACAGATTTCCCTGATTTTCCACCAGAGCCACGGCGGCCTGAGCGGCAAGAGAGGACATCCCGGCAGTAACCGCCCCGGTCGTTACTGCGCCGCCACCCACGGTGGACGTTACAGAGTTCGCAACGGTCGCAGCCAGTGTACTGCCCGCGGTGGCCGCAGCTGCAGCGATAGCGATTACCGCCGCCACAGCCGGATTCAGGCTCTGACTTTTATAATTCCAGCTGTCGTAAGCATCCTTAACCGTATTCCACTGAACATCGCTGCGGGTATTCAGTCCCTTCAGCCACTCTGTACCGGGTAACGCGCCCAGAGCAGTAATCGCACCCTGCAAAGCCTGACCATTTTTCGCTTTGATATCGGCACTGATACCGCTGGCCGCGTTAACCGTCAGTTTTCCGCCAGCATGAACAGACGGAAGCACCCATTTTCCTTCGCTGTAGCCTTTATTCGCCTGCCTGATATAGAAGCCTTTCGAGTTGCTGACAGTCTGCTCGAAAGTGGTGTTTTTCACGGCCAGGAAACTGACTTTTCCACTGGTACTGGTCAGCGTGGCGTTCTTTTTTGCCTCGATTTTACTGGCTTCATAGGTACTGTCATCGCGGCTCAGCAGGCTGAGATTGCCTCCCGCAATAAACTCCGTCACCCGGTTGGTGGTGGTGTGTTTCGTTTGTTTGACGGTCGTTTTCTTACCCCACCACTTTCTCTTCGTGGTTTGACGTTCGTAATGACTGGACTCTTCCATCGCCTGGGCATAGAGCCAGCCACCTTTTGCTGCAACATCCATCACCCCTTTTGCCAGTAAACGCGATGCCTGAAAAAGAATGCTGCCACCCGAGATAACCGTCAGTGCTCCACCTGAATTCAGCGTGACGCCTGTCTGGCTGACGTTTTCCGTCCAGCTGTTCCCGGACTCACGGTATACCGTCCCCCGGGCGGACTGAAACTGCATATTCCCGCCGGAGGTCAGCGTGATGTTACCGTCTGAGGACAGCGTACTGCCGTCAGCCTGGATACCCCCGTTTGCCGCCAGTGTCAGGCTTTTCGCACCGTGCAGACGGGTCAGTACGTTGAGTTCATCCCTGTTATTGTCATTACTGCTGTCCGTTACGCCATATCCGTATGCGCCCAGCCAGAGAAGTTTCCCTGCCTGCAGCGTCGCGGTTTTCCCGGCGACAATATGAGCGCCCTGCACGCCGATATCTGCCGCTGAGCTGATGAGCAGGTTTCCTCCGGCTTTCACATTGCTGCGTAATTCGGGTATCCGGCTGTCCGGGAAGAACTCGCTGTAGAGGTCACTCAGGCTCCGCATGTTCAGGTCAGTATTGGCAGCCGATGAGAGGCTGATATTCCCACCGGCGTCGAGCCCTGCACCATACAGAGACAGACGCCGGCCGCTCAGGGTGATATCACCCGAAGCACGCAGCGGCTCTCCCGGTAACATCCGGTTAAACAGCTCCTGCTTGCGGGCGTAGGTCAGGACTGTGCCAGGTCGCCCGTGCCACAGCATGGCGTCATTTTTATCAAACGTGATGTCCCCATTGGCAACCAGAGAAATATTCTGGCTCAGAACAGGAAAACGCGTGTTCCTGAGCAGAATATTGCCACCTGCCGTGACTGATAAATCACGTGAAGCCTCCAGACTTCCCAGCCAGCGTAGCCCGTCAGAATGGAAAAAGTTGGGCCACTCGCTGGTATGAGAGGTGACATCTCCGCCGCGACTGACCAGGGTAATGTTCTGTCCTTTGAGCTCACTCTGCCAGGACTCAACACTTACGCCCGCCAGAACCGAGATATCCTTTCCGGCCGTCATCAGCGCCAGCGCCATTTTTGTGCCACGGTCTGACTGTAAGGTAATATCCCCTGAGGCCTTCATCACATCGGTGGTAACAATGCTTCCGGCGCGCAGCAGGATATTTTTAGCCGTCATCGTGTCAGGCCGGGCTATCACTCCCGAATACTGAACGTTCGTGACGTAGGGCTCTTTACTCTCAATGCGTTCAGAAAAATCAGCAACCAGATTTCCTCCGGCACTGATACGTGAAACCAGCAACCGGCCTGGTATCCAGTCTGTTGTCTCTCCGGTATGGCGAAATTTAACAACTTCCTTGGTGTGAATTAAATCGCCGGGGAAAGTCCCGCCGCCCTGTGGCTCCGGGGACAGACTGCCAATATATGGATTATATACATAGGTCAGATACTTACCCAGCACACCTTCGAAACGACTTTCACTGACAAGACTGCGACCGGTAAGCACCGCATCCCGGCCTGCGGAGATGTCCCCCAGACGGTTAATGAGGTCGCCGGCATTGAGATAAAGATTATTTCCTGCACTGATAACCGGGCGGGCTCCTTCTGTCTGCACCGTATAATGTTGTTTTTCAGTCTGGAGGACAGCCAGGTTCTTGAAATCGACACTACCAAACCACTTATCCGGCTCGCCAGCGTCCATATCTCCCACGACATGGGCTATACCCTGCCCTCTGCCGCTGTTGAAAGGATGCCAGCCCAGCCGGGAGTCTGAAACCTGTGCTGTCGTGGGTTGCTCGGTCCGGACGACGGTGTCAGCTTTACTTATCGTATTTTCCAGACGGTCAGTCCGGATAACCAGGTCACCCGTGTTCGTTTTTATCGTCGCCGACCGGTTCTCCACCAGACTGGCTTTATTACCCTGGGCATCCTTCTGTATCCACAGATTTTTATGGCTGTGTAATGACGCACCGTTACCCGTATTGCGTACCGTCGACGCAAATACCCGCATATCCCCGTGGGCAGTGGTGCTGCTCCGGTTGTCCACTGTGGTCGCCGCCAGCGTCATATCACGTTCAGCGCGCACGCTGGACCCGGCTGGCGTGACGATATCCCGCCCGCTGACGTTCAGGTCAGTCTGCGCCTTAACGTTACTGAGGGTGATTTTTCCGGCCGTCGTCAGGGAAATGTCCCGCTGAGTGGAGGTCATATTGCTCAGGTTGACGCCGACCCCGGCTTCGGTGGCGACCAGGCGGATTTTACCGGCATACATGCCGCCAAGCGCCTTTGTATCGACAGCAAGCTGAGGCTTTGCACCCTCACCGGCAATGGGTTTTACCGTGCCGTCCTTAAAGCTGACCCGGTTCGCTCCCTGAGTCAGAGTGAGGGTTTTCGCGTTAATTTTGCCGTTCAGTTCAGTGGCCCGGCTGATGACATCAACATATTCAGCACCGGCCCCATCCAGGCCGTTACCGCCGACAATCACCGCCCCTTTTTTGACTTCAAGGGCATCGAGCGCACCTTGTTTATCAAACTGCGGTTTGCCCGTCGTCAGAGTGACTGACGGGGTATTGATGAAACCACATCCGTCACAGGTGATGCCATTCGGGTTGGCAATCATTACGCCGGCTTTATTGCCGAAGACTTCCAGCCTGCCTTTCAGTTCAGAACGGTTGCCGCTGGTCACCTCGTTAATAATCAGTTCGGCCGGTTTACCTTTGAGTCTGGCATTGCCGTTGTCGATGGTGACGCCGAGCTGTGTTTTCCCGCCCTGCGTGGCGTTATTCAGCACCGCGCCCGGCGTTCCCACGTTAAAATCCTGGTAGGTGTTGTGCGATATACCAGCCGCATTGGGCGTGGCGATATTCACCACCGGGACATTACCGGGTTTCATCACGACCTGAGTGTTGCCATTCGCGGCAGTGATACCCGCGGCAATAGCGGGATGCAGAGGCTGAACGGCGGTGAGGTATATCAGCAGCCAGCTGGCCCCTCGGGCCAGCGGATGTGCGAGTTTATCCATGTCAGAACATCCTGTATTAAGGAGCCGTCATAGCCCCTGCTGTGTGCCGGCAGTTAAAGTGAAACGGTGGCCTGCCAGTAAACCACGTGTTTATCCGGACTGAGTCTGTCGGGATACGACAGCGGCATCCCCAGCGTCAGGGACTGGCTGAGCCAGCGGCCAGCCAGCTCCAGTCCGACGGAAGCCCCGGTCAGCGTACCGCCGTCGGTTATCCCTTCCTGGCGCATGACATGCCCGGTATCCAGTGCACCCGTTGCTGAGAATACCCCCACGCCCGGCACCGTCATCCATTGCCATGTCAGTTCATTGCGCCAGTAGCCGCCGCGGTTGCCGCTGAGATACTGCTCTTTAAACCCCCTGACCGAATACTGTCCTCCGACAGACAGTTGTTCACTGGCGTAGAGTCTGTCAGGTGTGGTCTGCCCCCAGGCTGAGGTCAGCCAGTACACAGAGGATGTCATGGGGTAAAACCAGCTTGCGCTTGCACTGAAGCGCCGGAATTCGCTGCGGGGCAGGCCGGGATGCGCCGGGTCATCCCGTGTCGCGCCGGTGAACGGGACGCCGTGAGAAAGGGACGGGCCCAGGGTGAGATAGCCACCACCGATACTCCGGCTGTAGCTCAGTCCGGCCGTCACGCTGCTGAGCGTCGGGCTGCTGACGTCAAGACGTACGCCGCCCAGCCGGTTTTCGGTTTCCCGGCGGGACAAAGCGACATCCAGCGCCAGACGTTGCTTACCGTCACGCAGTAGCGTCCGGCTGGCGGCCAGTCGCTGTGACTGCACGGTGCCTTCATAGCGCCAGTGCAGCGGTGTCCCGCCAACAGAAAGCGTCTGATAAAAATCAGACCACACATACTGCGCGCTGAACAGCCAGTACCCGTAAGGAACCGAAACGCCGGCCTGAATATTACGGCTGCGTCTGTCATGGTGAAACTCACTGTCCCTGCCTGCGGCCAGCGTCCACTGGTCAGCCAGTCTCATCACATTGTCTGCCGTCAGGCGGGCATTCAGCTGCCCGCTGCCGGTACTTTTCTGCCCGCTGTTATCTGCGCCCACATCAAGACTGACAGGAAAACGCTGGCTGACCGGTACCAGCTCTACCCGGGAAAACCCCTCCAGACTCCCCGGCAGAATATCTACGGTCAGCGACCGCGAAGTCAGGCGGTTAAGCTGCTCCAGACCCTGTTCAGTGTCGCGGAGATTGAGTACCCGGCCCTCCGCCCGGGGAAAAGCCATCCTGATGGCATTTTCCTCATGCCCCTCCAGCGTGACGGCTTCCACCTTCCCTTCTGTGACGGCAATGACCAGCGTTCCTCCGGAAATATCCTGTTCCGGCAGCCAGGCGCGTGAAGTGATGAATCCCCGGGAAAGGTAGTCCTGGGTGACATCCCGCACCCGCTCCCGGATATCCGGGAGCGTCATACACCCCGGTGCCGGAATGGTCGTCAGCTTTCGCACGGCAGAGCGCGGGAGCACTGTGGCGTTCTCCAGCCGGATATGCCGGAGCTGAAAACACTGACCGTCAGGTTCTGAAGGGGGTGCTTCCGGGAGAGAGGGCGCGGATGTGGAATGGCGGAGCATGTCGCGTTGCTGTTGCGTCTGTTCCAGCAATGCCTTTTGTTGTTGCTCAATGGCATTCTGGTCCGCAGGACTCAGGGGGGCTGCCGGGAGGGCTGTTGCCGTGAGGCTGCCCAGCAGGATCCCATACCTGTGAAATGACACACACGACATCAAAAACTCCGTTTTCTGAAATGTTGTGAAATTTAATGTAATGAATTGTAATCAATTGTCCATTGTTATTTCACAATTGGGGGGTGTACGCCGGAACCGCCGAAATTTCCGTATCCCCAAAATGTTGGCGTTCGGCAGCCTGTACAAAAGACCGCCGTCAACCGGACAGCGAAGAAATACCCGTTTGGAGCGAAAAATCACTATTCGCAACGTATCACATAGCTGGTACGGATAAATTCTCACTCATGGCACCATAAACGTACACGTCAGCACACGCCAAACATGCTTCAAAAATCGACTAATTCGTAATGCCGGAAATTTCGGCGGTTCCGGCACAGAACCCCAGGTTCTGGCATACACGCTCGTAAGCGGCCCTCACGGCCCGCTAACGCGGAGATACGCTATCGCCTTGTCGTGACCACTCCGACCGCGCACAGCAGCTTCTGTAGCGTTTTTAGCGGGTTTGGCTGGGCTTAGCAGCGTGGGGGGATTATTACGGCTGAAGCCGTAATGCTTTTTTCGTCCTCGCTTCGCTGCGGGGGTCTCCGGCGCACAGCGCCTCCTATGCGCTCACGCGCATCTTAAAGCCGCCCCCGGCATACCCTTAGAGTTACTCACGCTCACGCGGACCAGAGGGCCTGTACGGCAATAGCCAGAAATCCATTGTTAGTTATTTGTTAAAAAATCGGTGACATTTTCTCTGAACGGGACCGCTGTGTGCCAAAAGCGGAAGTGTCCTGCTCCCATTGAGTAAAGTAGATAGCAGCTTGTACAAAAAACAGGCTTAACGTGGGATATATTCCGTTTTCCAGGCGGACCTTTACACGCTGGATGGCTGACTGCCAAATCTGCAGGTCAGCTGTATCTATCCGAAGGTGGAGACATTTAATTACCTAAGTCCAATCCTGATAGCCATTTTCGTAAATCCAGACAAGCCCAGCAGGACAAGTATCAGATAAAAACCAGTACCCATTAAAAGCGCCACACTCCATCTCTTCAGGAGTACTGGGGAAACTTTCTCTAAACTTAGAAACCTGTTCTTTTATTGTTCCCGTCCAGAACTCGCCACCGTTTCCAAGCTTTACTTTCCCCTTATACATTAAATTCTCGATAAACCAGAGAAATAACTCTTTCTCTTCATAAAATGACAGCGTTATCTTACCTGACAGGCTAGACGGGTGAATATTTTCCCAAATCGTAACCATTGATGCCCCTTCAAGGGCTTCCTTTCTTTTTTCATATTCATCATTTGTAATCATATATAACCTCCTGTCTAAACTTGATGGTCAGGAATTTCAATCGCATGTCGATCGCTTCCTGACCATGAATATAACCACCACATTGCTATTATATACAAGGATGGGGGGATTATTACGGCTAAATCCGGGAGGAGATGGAGGCCGATATCGTTGCCCGCCAGTAGCCTGTTTCCGTGAAGCAGCTGCGACGCAGCCTGCGGATTCTGACCCGGAGTGAAAGGTACCTGAATGCCACCCTGGCCGGCAGTATCCGTTACGGTCTGGACCGACTACCAGTGGGGGTAGTAACCGAAGAGGAATATCAGCTGAGCCGGTTACGACTACAGAAAATACTGAGACGCAGGGAATATACAGGGAGTGAGCCAGCGTGACGCTGACAGAGAAATCGGGCCATCTGGCATGGTGCGCCCTGGTGACGCTAGTTAGTATTTTCAACAAACAAAACCCTAACGCTGAATTAAATGTTCTTGGAAAATCCTTGCAACAAGTTTTGGGACCAGGAGGGAGCTATACCAGAGGTAGAACTAAGGTTTTTGCTTCAGAAAAATTAATTGAAGATGAAATCATAAAATTTGCTACATCTCTAACTGGTGGAGTAAAATTTAAAGGGCAGATTCTTCCAGATGGAAGGCTGATGTATGCAAAAATAAACGATGATCAAACAATCAACCTTCGAATTTTTTCAGCTACAGCAGAGAAAACCGGAGCAAGATAGACAATTGAAATTATTGGTATCTCCGATATTAAAGCAGCATCAAAAACGTCATTAAATAGATTCGAAGTGAAATTTAGGTAGGGGGTAATAAAATGACATATTTAACTGAGGAACAATACCAGGATCGAAAAGATTTACTGCGAGGAGCATCTACAACGATGTTATGGAAAAATATCGATCCAGAGAGCGTGGATGGTGCCTATAAACTAACTTATCAGGAAGAAAAAGCTCTATATATCTGGTTCATTTCACGTTTACTGAAAGATGGTGACATTAAACTCGCTCGACATGGAAAATTTCTCCCAGAAAGTATTGAAAAGCAGATCGAGGTTTTTGAAAGGGTATTTCCCAAAACTGAGGATGATATGGATTGTGATGCATTTGAAGGATTTTGGTTTTTAAGTGAAAACTGCCCTGCAGGTATTGTCTGGATTTACGAAAATGGCTATCAGGATTGGACTTAGATAATTAAAATCCATGTAAAATACGTGCCCGGAGCTGAACGGAAAAAGAGCAGATAATGAACCGCAAACAATTTATTCAGAGCCGGGGCGCCACCTGTCGTAACTGGACGTGGAGCTGGTCTTTTATTAATCATGATGACCAGCTGGTCATCTTCGGGGCCTGGGACGTTGAGCGTGACCAGGAGCGCGCTGTCATCCTGCGGGAAGCGTGGGAGTACAACACCAGACTCAGAAAGAATCCCGGCTACACCCAGGCGGTTGAGCATATCGGCTACATCCTCGGGGGATACGACCTGTACACCTTCAATATGGTACAGGCCACCAGTCCGGATGCGCCGGACGTGGCGGTCATTCAGGATTTTGAGCGCCGGCTGGAAAAACGCTTTCTGAGAAAAGAGGGCACCATCTGGTACGCCGACTTCACGGCCAGTCCGTACCCTGAGGAACTGGCCGTTGCCGGCAGTTACAGTGAGGGTGCTACAAAAACTATTACCGTTAATGCATACGAACGCGACCCGGCCGCCCGGCGGGCCTGTATTGCGCATCATGGGGCCGTCTGTCAGTGCTGCGGATTCGATTTTGAGAAAACCTGGGGCGAGCACGGGAAAGGATTTATCCACGTTCATCATATCCGGCCGCTGAGAACGCTCGGGGCTGACTATCAGATTGACCCGGTTAACGAGCTGGTCCCGTTGTGCCCGAACTGCCACGCCATGATTCATCGGGGAAATGAGGCAAAGCCGTTATGGGTGCAGTCTGATGATGAACAGCAATAGCGACGAATGCCCATCTCCGTGGTGCCACAGGCGAGCATGCGCTCAACGCAGAGGCGGGTCCAGGGAGTGACGCGGTCTCCGAATTTTTCGAGAAACGTATTCCAGCCGTCATCGAGGGTAAACAGCAATTTCGCGGGACGTGGAATATACATGCCGCAGAGTATAAAACGGGGCTCAGGGCATGAACACCATCGGAACGGCAGAGCCGTGACGCTCGCCCTGCAAGGGCGCTACGTTCTGTATGGTTCTGGCTACGAAACATAGTAGAGGGTGAGGTTAAAATCCTCTATACCGCCACTGACTTTTTTTCAGGTAACCTAGTATGACACCAGCTTAATTTAGCGAGCTGGTGTCATAGCAAAACTAATAATAGTTTATGGTGAATACAATCTTACCGTCTGCTTTACCAGCCGATAATCTCTCATCCGTTTTTATGTATCGAGCTACAAGAGGTATCGAAATTTCAGCTCTACCGTCATTTGGAGCAGTGATTCTCTGTTCACTACCCAGATTAAAAAGAGCATTTGACGCTGCAGAGCCTGTGCCTATCTGAATCGCAACACCTCTTGCAGCATTAGTGTCAGGTTCAATATTCATTGTTCCCTGTGACGCGTCGAGTATTCCATATAAAGGAGATAGTTTAAGTCCAAAAACGTTCGATGTGTAACTTATTGCCGTTGTATTTTTTCCTGTAAGATGAGCAGTTGTAAATGGATTACTTATATAGCCATAAAACCTTGGGCATCCGGACATTTTGATAGAAGCATCTCGCCAGTCTGTAAAACCTTTTTTTTCCAGGACAGTCACATCCCAGGAACCTAAAGAAACTGAAAAACTAGATACATCACATGTACGGGAGACTATATTTAATGTTCCACTGAAATTAAATGTATAGGGATTCCATGTGAAAACAACCTGTCCGGCAGTTGTCGTATAGTCATTCTGATATCTTACAGTTGGAAGAGATGCACCATTGAGTATTCCTGGAGAAATATCACCTGTTTTTATAAAAATCACCGAGGCTGTAGTCCACACTTGTACGTTACCTATGGAGGCCCTGGTTTCCTCATACCATTTAAACTTCGTTGTATTAAGGCCATTCGCACTTCCAACTGTGATCACTACACCCACACCTGGAACATTCGTATTATAAATTTTACCTGAGTACGTCCCACCCTGCCAGCTTGAAAGTCCATTTGGCGTTGAAGTTATATATGCATATTGTTTATCGGTGAAAGGTCCACTACCATCACACATCCCATGAGGAGCATTGGTATAATCTTTTGTTGATTGTATCCTTTGCTGATAAAGGATTGTACCATTGGGAAGTTCATTGCCCGCAGTTATGTTGTTCCCCTGAAGCGGAAAGGCATCCATTCTTACAGGAACATCGATATTACAGGTTAAAGCATATGCCTTGTTAGCCGAGAGAGTTAAAATAATTAATAATGCAACCATTATTAAGACGGCATTATACCATTTTCCTAACACCATTAAAGACACTCCACAATATTAGTTTGATAAGCATATTGTCTGATATGCCTCTTCTTATCGCATAAAGCGATGTGTTCTTTCCGGATAACCGGCCGTACCCGTCGCCGCTCACAGCGCGGGAGTGTCCCGCAGACTCCGCAGCGCCTGCACCGGCGCCGGACGTACCCCGACCGCCTTCAGCTCCCGCATAAAGTCATACACCCGCAGCAGGGCATACAGCTCACGCCGGTTCGCCAGACGGTACTTCTTCATCACTTCCGTCCGCATCCGGTACACGCTCTTCACGTTCAGACCCAGCGCCTCATGCATGTCCCGGATACCGTAACCGCACGTCAGGAACAGCACCAGATGACGCTCCGACGCGCTCAGCCGCGAGAACAGCGCCGGCGTCCCCGGCAGCGACCCCGTCGCCAGACCCGTCACCAGACGCACCAGCTCTCGCCGGACCTCCGCCACCGGACCGTCCAGACGCAGGTGCGGCACACCGTCGAAGCTCGCCCCCGAGTACGACATGAACCCGTACGCATCCGCCTCACGGATACGCGACAGCAGTCCCTTCCGCGCTTCCGCCGGACCCCACAGGCACGCCGTGTCAACCAGCACCACCCGGACCGCTTCCTCCTCTGCCGGAGCCGCCCGCTGCAGCCACCCCAGACCCTCGTCACTGAGCACCCGCAGCGCCCGTGCCAGATACGGGTCCGGCGTCACCGTCTCCACCGACACCCGCGGTCCCGGCCTCATCCTCTTCTCCATGCTGTTTCCTCCGTCCGTCACCGGCACACCGCCGTCAGCTTCCTGAACCCGCCCGCCGGCTTCTCCTCCGTGGTCCGGTAGTCCAGCCGGCACTGCTCACCCGCGCCGCTGCCCCATTTCACCGTCAGCACACCCGATGCCGTCTCCGTCAGCGCATATATCTGCCCCGACTGGCCCACGCTGCCCACGTTCATCCCGCCGGCCGCCGTCACCTCCGCCCCGAACGGCAGCGGCTGGCCCTTCGCGTCCGTCGCGCTGATGAGCAGCGGATACCCCTTACGGGTGCCGAACGTCACCTTACTCACGGCACCCCAGTGCGGCGCCACCTTCTCGGTGGTGTTGCTGAGCTCCACCTCCTGCGGCAGCCCTTTCGGGTCGATGCTGATTTCGTTCATCTCATACGGCGTCAGGTACGGGATGGCCGCGTGCCCGAAGCGGTCGATTTTCAGGCCCGGGTAGCCCCCGACCTTCGCGCCTTTCGCCTCCTTCGCCTCCACCACCGCGAAGGTGTCCCCGGTGTACGGCGTCGCCACGATACCGTTCTGCCACGCTATCACCGTCCCGCTCGCCCCCAGACTGGTGTTCTGGTAGTGCTTCCCGGCGCCGTAGCTTGCCGTCAGGTGAGAGTAGGGCGTCCGCCACCCGCCGCTCGCCGTCATGCTGCTCCCGGTCCCCTGGTTATAGTTCGCCGCGGTCAGGCCGTAGTTATACTGGTTGTCCTCGCCGTAGCTCCCCGACAGCCCTATCTGCTCCCCGGTCCGTCCGTTGCCGCTCTTGTTCAGGCTCGCCGTCAGCATCGGCACGTGCTTCTGGTCATACCCGCCCAGCGGGGCCGAGATGTTCAGCAGGAAGTTGTTCTCCATCTTCCCGCTGTAGTTGCGCACGCGGCCGGCGCTGAGGTTGTAGTTCACCCGCCCGATGTTGTTGCTGTAGCCCGCCTGGTACTGGATGTCCGACTTGCTGTTGTTCCAGTAATCCTGGGTGTAGCCCGTCAGGTAAATCTGTCCCCACCCGGGACCGAGCCCCTGGTTCATGGTGACGTTCAGGCGGTTCTTCGGCCGCCAGATCCCCGAGGCCACGCCGCCGCGCTTCTCCTCATCGATGGCGCGCATCGCGGTCTGGTAGTCGTAATAGCCCGACGTCGAGAAGCGGTAGGCCGCGATGGTCAGGTTGCTGTCCGTCTCCGGGAGGTACTTGCTGTAGCTTATCTGGTAGCTCTGCCCGCTGTTCGACGGCTTCTCCGTGGTCTCCAGGTGCACCCGCGCCTGGGTGATGTCCGCCGAGAAGGCCCCGATGGCGGTGCTGATGGCCATCCCCAGCTGGATGGCGTAGTAGGCCGCGCCGCTGCCCTGCAGGCCGGCGTAGCCGGTCAGGCTGTTGGTCAGCCCCCGCTGGTAGGTCGCCTGGTAGAGCGTCGGGTTAAACGACAGGCTCGGGTCATTGAGCCGCCCGGCCACCACGTCATAGCGGTGGGCGCCCGGGCGCAGCAGCTGGGTCACGGAGGCGAAGGGCACCTGGAACGTCTGCACGCTCCCGTCCGCCTCGGTCACCGTCACGTCAAGGTTGCCGCCGTAGCCGGTCGGGTACAGGTCCTCGATGCTGAAGGCCCCCGGCGGCACCGTGGTCTCATAGATGATGCGGTCGTTCTGGCGCACGGTGACCCGGGCGTTGGTCCGGGCGATACCCCGGATGTCCGGGGCGTAGCCGCGCCGCGACTGGGGCAGCATCCGGTCGTCGCTGACCAGCTCCACCCCGCGGAACGGCAGGGTGTCGAAGAGCTGCCCGCCGGTGGAGGTCTCCCCGGCCAGCACCCGGCCCAGGATGGAGGCGATGTCCTTCTGGACGTAGTTGTTGGTCGACTGGTATTTTCCCCCGGCCCCCTGCTGACGGATGTAGCTTCCGTCGTGGCGGAAGTACCATCCGCCGAGGTTAAGGCCCGCGTTCAGGCCAATGTACGACGAGGTGTAGTCCCGCCCGCGTGAGCGGGTGGTGTAGGTGCTGGCGTTATAGCCCAGCAGGGCCGCCGGGATACCGGTGTCCCACAGCGCCGGGCTGACGTAGCCCCGGGCGGTGTTGCGCATCATCGCCTGGGGGATTTCAATGTCCAGGCGCTGGACCGAGGAGTCGAACGTCACGCTCACCCCCGGCAGCAGGGCCGGCAGGTCATAGCATGCCTGTTTCTCCCGCAGCGCGTCGGTGAAACTCCCGGGCACCCGGTCAAAGTTGAGGTTCAGGTTTTTAATCAGCTCCGCGGTGAGGCAGGGGCGCACCTGCCCGTCCGCCTGCGCGGCGAACACCACTTTCTCGTGCGCCACGCTCTCGCCGTTAACGAAGATATCCGTGGACCAGGTGCCCGGGGAGGCCGCGCTGCCGCTCTCAAAGCGCGACAGGTCGATTTTCTCCGTCCCGCCGGTGCTGAGGAAGACCGGATCGAACGTCAGGTCCTCGTTCCCGGCCGCCGCCAGGGTCGGGCTCATCACGGCCGCCATGACCGCGAGGGCAATGCATGAATACTGCAGGCGCATGACGCTGTTTCCTCGTGAAGACGCTGTAAAAAAGAGGCCGGGTTACAGGGTGTAATCGACCTGACGGAGGGCACCCCAGTCGTTGACGTACTCGTACGTCAGGACGGTGCCGGCCCCGGCGCGCACGCCGGCCGGCAGGGTGAAGGTCTGGCGGCCCTTCGGCGGCACCATCTCGCCCTCCACGGACCCCCGGTTCCCGGCGCCCTTCACGGAGACCGAGACCAGGGAGACAAAATAGGGTGATGCGTTGCTGGCGGTGAGCGTGCTGCCCGCCACCGACCAGGTCAGGCGGTCAGCCGCCTCGCTGGCTTTTGCGCGGTCAGCCAGGGCTGCCGGGCGGTAGAAGAGTTTGATGCGGGTGCGGAACGCCACCTGAAGCCGGTTGTCTTTTTCATTCTTTTTCAGGGCCGGGACTTCGAGCACGTTCAGCCAGTAAACGGATTCCCTGTCCTGCACCAGGGCCGGGGAGCCGGTGTAGCTGATGCGCAGGGTCTGGCTCTTGTCAGCGTTGATGCGGTTCACCGGAGGGGTCAGGGTGAACGGGGTGCGCAGCCGGTCGGGGGTGGCGTTTATGTCTCCGTCGTCGATCCAGCTCTGGACCAGGACCGGCAGGGTGCCGGTGTTGGTGAGGCGCACGGCCACCTCCCGCTCGCCGCCGGCGTAGACCACACGGGTGCCGTTGACGATGACGCTCGCCGGTGCCGGAAGAGAGATGACCGCGGTCAGCAGACAGACAGCAGCAGAGAACGTGCGGATAAGGGCTGAAGAGGCCATAACATACTCCTGAATGGCGGGGGGAGAGACTCCCCCCGGGATACGGATTACTTGTACTGCAGGTTGTAGACGACGCTGCTGGTCACGGTACCCGGCGTGGTCTGGGCGTTGGCGTAGTACTCGACCGCGTACGGCAGGAAGGCGGTGCCGTCAGTCTGGATGTCGACGTAGGCCATGCCGTTCACCTGGTCGGTGTTACCGACGTTGATCGGGGCGTAGCTGTTGGACGCGTCCAGCAGGCGCAGGTCAACGTTAGTGGCGGAGCCGCTGACGTTTTTCAGGCGACCGGTGCTGAGGTCAACGGTGTTGCCCGGCTGGAAGAACGCCGAGACTTTGGAGTGGCCGCCTTCGGTGCCGATAACGCACTTAGAGACGTTCATGTTGAACGAGGTGCGCCCGGTGGTGTTGCCGGCGGCGGTCAGCTGGTTCACGCCGACGGTCGGCAGCACGATGGTGGCGTCAGAGCCCTGGCCGTTGATGTCCACTTCACAGGTGGTGTCGGTCAGCTCACCGTTGAAGGTGATGGTGCCGGTGGAGGCTGCCTGGGCAGACAGGGTGGCCGCGCTCAGGATAGCGAACAGGGACGCGCTGATGACTGACTTTTTCATAATATTGTCCTTAATGAATGATTCGTGGTTAACCATGATTCAGGCAAAGCGAACCCTGCCCCGGCTTCATGCTGCCGTTACAAAAAATGACGGAAGATACGCGTTAAAATAAAGACGCCACTGCTTTCTTTATCCGGCGGTCCGGCATAATTCATCTTGTTTCAGTAAATACTGACGAGCACGGGTGAGTGAAAATAATATTCACGCTCAGTGCTGCGGTTCCAGCGGGAGAATAATACCGATATCCCGGATGGGGTAATGCATCAGGACGCCGATTTCCACGCCGGAGATAATAAAGCCGCTGTTGTTGACCCGGTATAAAAAAGGCTGAACAAAGCCGCACTTCATAAAGACGGTCCTGAGGGTGTTGACGGAATGCCAGAGGCGCTGCTTGCTGCACTTCAGGCCGTAATTATCAAACACCTCTGCCATAATATCCCGGTCTTCAATCATGTGATTACCGGCATGATTGAGAATATACTGCAGCAGCCGCGCCATGGTGGGCCGCAGACGCAGGCTGACACCGGAGAGAGTATTAATCAGCAGGGCCGGGGAAATACGGTACTGGAGATTATCCCCGATACTGTATCCGTAAAGCGCCTGCTGTAAATGGCCCGGATTTTTTGTCATCACCGGCGTACCTCTCGCTTGATATTAAGTTTCACCAATGTGGCGGATTCTATATAAATAAAATCCGTTATCAATAAGACACATCAGTGACCATAAACCGCCATAACCACCACCTTCATCAGGTATTTATGCTGTATAAAAACGCAATCCGCGACATTAACATCTTAATGATGCATATCAATCCCTGTCATCCAGGAGTAAAAGTGAAACCCGGTAGTCAGTCAGAAAACATAAAATATTTTCGAATGAAGGTTTTGCTGTGAAATAAGTATAGGGCCTCAGAGGGGGAGGAAAAACCTTTTTCATTCACCGTAATTATTGATAAGCAAAAAAAAGGGATGTGAAGCCGGTGTTACAATAATGCGATGAATGATACCGGTAATAACACTGTAAAATCAGACAGATACAGATATCGTGAAACGCGTGCAAAAACCCTTATCAGACCTGATATAAGAAAAAAACGGTGCAATAAGCGTTGGGGGAGAATATATCCGGCCTGAATGTTAATTAACTGTTGCGCAAATAAGTCGGTATTACGGAAGAATTAACAGGTGGCGATGCTGAGCGCTGGCGGGTGCGGAGGAAAAATCTGATAATGCCGGGACCCGGATACCCCGGGATAAAACGGGAGTGGACAGGGGGAGGGCGGGAAAAATAAGATAATAAGCTGAATAATACCGGAGTGAAAGCAGAGTGATGACAAAACAGGACTGGATATACCGTCTGCGGCGGTGCACGACGGCGGAGACGCTGGAAAAGGTGACGGATAAAAATAAATACACGCTGACGGAGGATGAGCTGGAGGTTTTTTACGCGGCGCTGGACCACCGGCGGGCAGAAATGGTGATGAACCGGCTGTATGATAAGGTGCCGGCGGAAGTGTGGAAGCATGTGAAATAGCCGGGGGAGAGTGAAACAGAGAAAAGAATAAACAGAGAAACCCGCAGGGTGATAATGCCGGGTGGCACCGGATGAGGAGAGCGGGAGGACGATAAGGATACGGAAAGGTATTACCAGTGGAAAGATCTCCTGCCTGATAAAATAACCTCCGGAGGACTTCCCGCAACAGACACATAAACGCTCTGGGCTCAGCAATGAAGTTATCATCATGACCTGCAGGAGTACAAGACGGTATAAAAGAGCAGATATCCATTGATATCTGTTCCGGGAGTCAGTAAAAAGATAAATGCAAACTAATCCGGCGTTATTTTAGTTTCATTCTGCGAGCTTATAAGCGTGCCCGGTGTATGAATGAAGCATTTAACTCCCCTGACAGGTCTGTAAACGTTCTGATAAAGATTAAATCATAAATAACAAACCTGCAGAGTTAAAATCACTCAGCGTAATAACTGAAGAGTCAGGGCGTGACTGAACAGTTCTCACTGAAAATGTGACCTCACGACGCTGAAGCTGGAATCCGGCTCGTTTGTTGAGGATGACCTCCGCCAGTATTTCAGTGACGTTCTCTACAGCCTGAAAACTACCGCCGGGGACGGCTACGTTCACGTGCTTATTGAGCACCAGTCGTCGCCGGACAGGCACATGGCGTTTCGCCTGATACGTTACGCGGTA
Source organism: Klebsiella sp. BDA134-6 (assembly GCF_015601345.1). Taxonomy (NCBI): domain Bacteria; kingdom Pseudomonadati; phylum Pseudomonadota; class Gammaproteobacteria; order Enterobacterales; family Enterobacteriaceae; genus Klebsiella; species Klebsiella sp. BDA134-6. The sequence goes on along the minus strand of NZ_CP064785.1, from coordinate 72,929 downwards.
GCCGCCATGCAGCGCCATCTGGAAGCGGGCCATAAGAAGTTGCCCCTGGTGATACCGGTCCTTTTCTATACAGGTAAACGCAGCCCCTATCCGTATTCCACCCGCTGGCTGGATGAGTTTGACGACCATCACTGGTACACTATATCGTGCAGGCAGGCGAAACAGCCGACGCCGAAGCCTTTGTACGCGAACTGGCACTGCGTGTGCCGCAACACGGGGACGCACTTATGACCATCGCACAGCAGCTTGAACAAAAGGGCATCGAGAAGGGCAGGGCTGAAGGCCTGCAGCTCGGTGAACAGCGCGGTATTGAAAAAGGCCGCAACGAAGGCAAGCTGGAAGTTGCCCGCACCATGCTCCAGAACGGCATTGACCGTAATACCGTCATGAAAATGACTGGTCTGACTGAGGATGACCTGGCACAGATACGCCACTGAATCATCTCTCTTGAGAACGCGTTTATGGCCCGGATAAGGCAAAGTACCTCCCCGGTCTTTCATTCTGAACCCCCTTGTCTGTTCAGAACTCGCTTCTGGACAGACAAGGGGTTGGACAAGCCTGCGGCGCGTCAGCCTGCAGCCGTTAAATCCGTTCTTTCAGCATCGCCACCGCCTCGGTCCCCGGCATCTGGAACTAAACCCGGTGGCGTGCCGCCACATCGAGCGCAAACACCTTCGTGTAGACCTCCGTTGAGCTCACTGACTTGTGGCCCATCAGGCTCTGCAGGACCTTCAGCGGAATGCCGGCATACAGCATGTGCATGGCGTAACTGTGCCGGAATGTGTGGGGCGTCATCGGTACTGAGAACGTCACCCCGTCGGCAGCCGCCGCTTCAACCGCTTCGCTAATCCACGTTCTCACGGTCCTGTCTGTGATGTCCCAGATACGGGCTTTTCGGTTCTGCCGGTGCGTTTGTTTCGTCTTTCTAGCGGTATTTTCAGCGTGGCCACCATCATCTGCAGCTGGCTGATGTACTGGTTGTCAGAAAGCGGAACCAGGCGATGAGCCTGACTACCGGCGGGAGCACGACCTGCCGTTCTGGCCGCTTTCTCTGTGCGCTGTTTGAGCGTAGCCAGCTGCACGAATGGATACGGCGGCGCCAGCGAAAAATCACTCCGCGATAGGGTAAGTGCCCCGTTTGTCCGGGCGCCGGTATTCCAGAGGGTGGCCAGCAGCATCTTGCGGTGTAGATCGGACACATAGTGGAGCAGGCACTGGAATATCGGTCGCCACGGGAATATATACGCAGGAAGTTATCGCAACCGTAAGAGAGAAAAGGCGTCTGGATATATAGGGTCAAATCCAATAAATAACTTCTTCAAAAAAAAGCCAGCGTGAAAGGCTGGCAGGACACAAAGTATGTTCGTGAAAAGGGAAAATCCCCGGAGTGTGGGACAGTCACAAGGCATCCGGTGAAAAGACTGTAGTCGCGGATTGCAGGAATGCCACTGCTGAAGCAAAATAATTTTTTCAGCACCTCAGCCACTCATCAAACGGACGCTGCTCTCAGTTGCCAGGTAGCGCCACCAAAACAGGTCAGACCGACCACCTGCTCCCAGGTTTCCTTATGCTCCTGCTGCTTCTCCAGCACATGAAAGTCGGCGTGAGAGAGCACGATAAAGACCGAAATGAAGGTAAGCTGGATATGCACGGTGCAAAATCGAGGTCTGGCGCATACAATATAATCAGAGAGGTTCCTATTCTGCACTGGGCTGGATGACGCCGTCTGAATTCACTGAGAAGTCTGTCGGGTGGCTGAATATGTAGCCAACATGAAGTCAGTTATTCCTGAATATAACTGGATCATGTTCGGGGGCAGGGTCACGATATCTGTTAAGAAATAGCCTCTATGTAGAGGAAGGGGCAAGCTTCTTTACCTGCCCAGTGTTTAAGATTAATAAAAGTCATTCAGCATAATTGCCGTATCGTTATCTATCATCAGTATTGGCTATTTATTTTCACGTTTACTGATTTTTAAAAGGTGGTTCGTAAAACAAGTGCTATCACTTGGAATGTTTCTATTTATAAATGCCATCGCTCCAATTACTACATTGTTACCTATGGTTAGATCGTCACCTATAATGCAACAATTTGCTCCAATCTCTACATTATCACCGATGTTTATTTTGCTTATTATACCTTTTTTGACACCTATTGTAGTATTCTGCCTCACGTGAAAATTAACACCTATTACACTAGCACAGCTAATCACAATTCCAACATGATGTCCAAATGTTATCCCGGGAGATATTTTTGCTCCTAGCTGTATTTCCGTTCCATACTTTAATGTTATCTTTCTGTTTATTTTTTTTGCAATGGCATGGTTTAAACTTCCGCCTTTAGAATAGAAATAACTTGCAACTCTCCACCAGAAAATATATCTAACTTTAAAGTTTCTTTTATATCTATGTGCAACCCTCCGCCATGAAAATGGTTTAGCATTACCTATTACTTCAATTTCTAGACATCGCTTTAGAAAGTCATAGCAGTCGTTTTTTAAAATTTCATTTCCCATTGGTGCTCTCTCTTTAGATTTTGTTAATTTATTCATTCCCTAAAATCAATCTTTAACATACCTTTTCTTATTTGTTATGGAGCGCGGTATTTTTAATGACTAAGTATGCATATTAATAATCTAACTTGGTGGCTTAGAGCTACTCTCTTCAGAGGTCGAATGGCTAAATTGTCACATGAAAAGCTGAAGTAAAAAATCCTTTAAATGCAAGTATCTGATTATTATATAAATATCCACTGAATTTAACATAATCTTTGTTATGCGCACTAATTTTTGTAGCAGCTAAATTGAAATTTCTATTTACTAATACCCCATTAAGGAAAAATTACGTTTCCATCAAAGCTTCATGATCAGTAAAAACAAATCATCGAGCATTTCTGGCCTGATGATTTTCATAGAATACTTTATTTTTTTATAAGAAATTTTTTTTATAATCCAGGCGCTCTTTCTATCATTATACTTCAGTATTAAAAGTATCTTTTTATTAATATTATCTTCCTCAATTGTCATTTGTACTTCATGAAAATCATTAATAAAAGTGAATTTTAAATAAAATACATAATCATCAAAGGATAGTATCAACCACTTTATATTTGAACTTACAATCTCTCTTACGGTCCAGTCTCTTTTTGATTTAAAATAAAACATTAATGTTGAGTAGAATTCAAAAAAAGAACCCTCCAAAATTTTACCTTTGCTACGTAATCCATCTTTTGCTTTCTTAATGCTCTCGATGTGATTTCTTGTTTTTTTCATTCTTAAAAATCCAAACAAGCGGGACAATATAAGCCGCACCAAAAAAAGTCATACTCTAATAGTTTTTTTTCAAAAAGAAATGTAAAAATTAGATTGCATTCGCAATTAGGATTAATGCACATTTTGAAAAAACATAAATGCAGCTTATTAGTTTTGAAAAATTATGCTTGATTCTTCTCTATAACATAATCTTTAATTATGTATCAGGGAGGTTAGTGCTGAAATATCTACAAATCTCATTGAGCGTTCAGAATTTATAATGTGTCAATTCCCGAGAGTGCTTAAATCATAGGATTTACAATACGTGAAAACTTCTTAATTTGGAAGAAAGGTTCTTATAAAGAACCACCTCTTAATAAAAAATGTATACTTATCATAATGTTGTTTGATTTTAAGTTTTTTTATAATCACTTTACATCTAACAATTCCTGTGGAATATTTAGATTAAATTTGTTATTTTATATAAAATTGAAATCTGGTGAGTTCCTTGAAAAAATTATCAATAATTATGGTTTTAGTAGCAGTTTTTCTAAACTTTGGTTGCTCAAAGAGGGTTAATCGCAATTCTGTTGCGACAACAGAGAAACCACCTAAAATGCTTAAATTTCAACGTTGTATAACTGATGCCAAAACCTTGTCTCAGTTGGATGCAAAGTATGGTAAAAATACACATGAATTATATACATTAGTAAATAATGCAAAGTTTTATGCATCTATTGCTGATGATTCATCCTCTAATGTCAGTTCTACTATCACACCTTTCTTTGATTATAAACTTAACGAGATTTGCAATGAGATCTCTATTCTTCTGATCAAAGAGTTCCAGACTCAGACTATTAATAATAAAAATGAAAAATTACATTAATCACTTATCAGTAATGAAAAAAAAGTTTAAAAATATCGCTGCGCTAGTGTTTTTTTTATTGTTGGCTAATGAAAATACATATGCACAAAACGATGAATTTATTGATGCTATAAAAAACCTTAACCTTCAAAACGATGGTGCATCTGTAGTTATACAAGAAGAACAGAGTAATAGTCAATCATCTAATTCAAATAGCAATGTTAGTTCGCACACACAAGAACTCGTAAAGAAAAACATTCGGCTTCAGGAAAAATACGAACTCTTGCTTGGTTCATATAATGAAATAAAGCTAAGAAATAATAATAAAAAGTTAGAACAACAAAATAAATTAGTTGAAAACCTTAAAGATGAGAAAGATAATCTTTATAATGAAAATATTTCTATACGTAAGCAACTTGCTGAAATCACAAATCAGCTTTTAGCTTTACGTGAGGAGAAAGAAAATTCAGTTACTGGAAAATTGACAGAACTTGTTTCTTTGAGAGAAGAAAATACACGTCTGAAGAATGAAGCCGGCAAAGCTCAGAAACAGATAGATGAGGTCAACACTGCACTGACCGCTCTGCGTAAGGATAACGAAACCGCCCTGGCCCGGAAGACCAGTGAGTTGACGGCTCTTGGAGAAGAGAACTCACGTCTGAAGAATGAAGCCGGCAAAGCTCAGAAACAGATAGATGAGGTCAACACTGCACTGACCGCTCTGCGTAAGGATAACGAAACCGCCCTGGCCCGGAAGACCAGTGAGTTGACGGCTCTTGGAGAAGAGAACTCACGTCTGAAGAATGAAGCCGGCAAAGCTCAGAAACAGATAGATGAGGTCAACACTGCACTGACCGCTCTGCGTAAGGATAACGAAACCGCCCTGGCCCGGAAGACCAGCGAGTTGACGGCTCTTGGAGAAGAGAACTCACGTCTGAAGAATGAAGCCGGCAAAGCTCAGAAACAGATAGATGAGGTCAACACTGCACTGACCGCTCTGCGTAAGGATAGCGAAACCGTTCTGGCCCGGAAAACCAGTGAGTTGGCTGATTTGGAAAAAGAGAACTCACATCTTGAAAATAAATTTGACAACACAGAAAAAAAATTGCTTAAACTTACTTCTGAGTTAGAGGATTTAAAGCAATCTAATAATATAGCTAATGTTTACAAAGAAAGAGCATTAAAGACTACCAAAGGTAGGGACTCCTATTCGTTAGGCGTTTTCTATTATGAAAAAATGGATGCAGAATTTAAGAAAATTGCAAATAACAAAATCGATTTGGATCCATTAATGATGATCGCTGGAATCAATGACGCGTATAGCAAGTCACTTAAAATAAATAAAAATTTAATTATGGAAAACGTTATCAAAATCGATAAGACAGTACAAACTATTAATAGCACATACGCTAAGAAAATCATCAAGAAAATTAATAAAAAGGAATATGAGGTTTTACAAAATAGTACTTTTCTCGTTACGGAAAAATCTTCAGACAAGAAGTATACTAACGACAATATCGTAACATTTGATATGCTGGAAAAAACACTGGAAGGTAAGCCTATTTTAAATACAATGAATACAAAAGTAAAATACTCTCAAGTTAAAGACCCTCTTCTTCTTAAAGTCTTTACTGAGGGTGGTAAAGGTGGAGTTATGATTCTCTATGGAAAGGCTGGTGATATTTATAAAAATATCCCAGAAGGAATTGAAGTGGAAAATTTAATTTCTATAACTTTTATTCTAAAGTAGATAAATTTAACTTATCTTTTCTCATAGAGTGGAGTTTCCTCCACTCTATGATTGACACTCAACAGACTAACCAGATATTAGACTATCTTACCAGTCGGCGTAAGGGACAAGCGGCTGCGGCGGCATATCCATATCGCCCTGCCAGCCGGAAGCCGAATAGCGGACGTACAGCAGCGCGTGGCTCGGGGTGTAATCTTTCGCCTGCTGAATATCCACCGCCGCCCCGACAAACCAGTTGCTGGTCACCCGTCGCTCAATCAGCGCCCGCGCGGTATAACCGACGCCGGAACTGCTGCTGCCCTCTTCCGTAAGCTGGCTGGCATCATGGCGATACTGCGAGGGAATCAAATTGAGCAGCGGATAGCGCGCCTCGGTTTTGGTGCGCGAATGGGACCATGACACCGAGCCTCCCAGCTCCCATGACCAGTTCTCCGTCCGCTGACGCCAGGTGACCGGTACCGAGAAGGAGACATATTCCTGCGGACTGTAGTAACCGCCCTGACCCAGCGTATAGCCGCTGAGATCCTTATCGTAGTGCCAGAGCATATTGTTCAGGCCGACGGTGACCCGGCGGTTATCTTCGTTAATCACTTTATAGTAGTAGCCGGTCATCCAGCGCACGCGCCAGTTGTCGGCGACGTTTTTCCCGGTCAACTGGTCGATGCCCAGCGAAGACCAGACGCCGTTGGCCTCGCCTTTATCGTAGCTCAGACTCACACCGCCGCCGTCGGCGCGCACTCCGCCCCAGGTCTTGCCGGTATGGCCGTCGTTAGGGTTATCTTTCTGCCCGCCAAAGGCCAGCAGCGAGCTGGAGATGGGGCGTCGGTGGAGGTTAACGGTGTAGCCCAGCGGGCCAACGTCGCTGCTGTAGCTCAGGCCGCCCACCACATCAACGACATTAAAGCCCATCGGCGTAGTGCCGATATCGCCGCTCCAGGTATCATTCTTCCAGCCCACCGCGACGCTGGCGCCGCTGTCGCTCTGGTGTTTGCTGCCGCCGGTACAGGCGATTTCGCCGCAGGTACCCCAGCTCGGCGAATAGCTGCCGTCGTTCTTCGTCGAAAAACTCCCGGCGTCCATATTCACCAGATCGGTACGGAAGAACATGCGCCCGTCGGCCAGCGGCGCGTCCACGTGCAGCATTGTGGTATGCGCTTTCAGGTCGGAATAGCCGCCGGTACCGCTGGAGCCCCAGTAATCATGTTCGAGGGTGACGTTAAGATCCTGCTGACGATAAAGATCGGCGGCGTCGCTGCGGATCCCGCGCTTCAGCCAGTCATCGCTGCTGTCGTTACGTGTCAGCCGCGTAAAGGTGTCGTTATCCTGTGGGCGCTCGCGGGCGACGCCGGAGGCCACCATTGCATCTTTATAGCCTTCCAGCGCCTGTTGCGGCTCGCCGTTCTGCGCCTGGAAACGCGCGGCGTCGCGCAGCACCAGCGCGCTTTCCATTGACGGCGGCTGCGCTTTCGCCTGCGGCACGATGCGGGCGAAGGTTTGCTGCGCCTGAGCGCGATCGCCCAACCCGGCCTGCGCCAGGGCGATACGCCGCTGCATATTGATAGAATCGATGTCTTCGCCCTTGAGCTGCGCCACCTGGGCGCGGGCGGCATTTTTATCGCCATCGGCAAGATACACTTCCGCCAGGCCCAGACGCGCATCGCCGTTGTCCGGCTGCTGCCCCAGCACCCGCTGATATTCAGCAATCGCCGTCAGGCTGTCGCCGCGCTGCTGCGCCCAGTCCGCTAGCGTCAGCGCGTAGCGCACCGACGTCGGCTGCTGTTGAATCAGCGCGATCGCCCGGTCTTCCTGGCCGCTATCGCGCAGCTGGTTTGCCTGACGCAAGATCCTGTCGCTTTGCAGACGCGCCTCCAGCTCGCGGATATTATCCGTCCACTGGCCGCGCGGCAGGGCGTTAATCTGCGCCAGCGCCATCTCATCCTGGTTATTCCCGGATAAATAGAGGCCGTAGGCGTAAACCCGGTCGGCATCGCCAGGCTGGCGATTGACCATCGCGCGCATGATCGCATCGGCTTCGCTGCGGCTACCCGCGCTGACCAGATCCCGCGACAGACGGTAGACGATCCACACGCTATCCGGATCCAGCGCCAGCCGTCTGCGCTGCACTTCCGCCGCCTGCGCCCAGTTGCCCTGGCTCTCCAGCGCTTCGGCCTGTTTCTCCAGCCGATCGTTCGTCAGGCTGCGTTCAATATCATCAATGCTGCGCCGCTGGCCCGGCGACAGGCTGGCGATATACGCGCTGGCTTTTTCCGGCGATTCGCCGCGATACAGATTTGCCAGACCGCGTACCGCCAGGCTGTTGCCGCGATCCATTCGCAGCGCGCGCTGGTAGTAACGCTCCGCCGCGGCGTTTTCTTTACGCGCCGCCGCCACATCACCCAACCCCAGCACCGCATAGCTGTCGGTAGTGTCTATCCGCTGCGCCTGAGCGTAAGCATTTTGCGCCTGCGCCAGCTGGCCGCTTTTGAGGGCGCTATCGCCCTGCTTGATCAGCAGCCAGTAGCGGTTAGTCTTGAGCAGGCTGTCCCACTTATCGCGGCTCGGGCTATCCGGGTCCATTTTGATGGCTTTACTCAGTTGGGCCACCGCCCGCGCCCGATCGCCGCGCTGGGAGTACGCCTGCCCCAATGCGCCAACCGCGTCACTGTCTTTGGCATCCGCCCGTACGGCCTGCTGCAAATCGGCCACGGCCACCGAACCTTTCCCGGCCTTCACCGCCACCAGCCCCTCATTACGAGCACGGAAAACCGGATCCTTCAATGAGATTTGCTGTTTTTCCAGTAGGGATTTGGCATCTTCTTGTTTTTCAGAGTCAGTAAAAAGTATAAGAAAACGCTGCAACGCCTCAACACTTACCTGACTGACCGGCATATCGTTAATTGCGTCGAACCATATAGACGCAGCCGTTCCCCGGCCCGCCGGCGAGCGCGACATCTGTTCCAGATAGGAAAACCCTTTTTGTCTGTTATTATCGCGAAACATCTGTTTTGCCAGTATTGCCTGCAAATCTATGTTACCTGGTTGTTTCGCGTTTAATTTCTCCAGCTGTTTAATTCCTTCGTTATGGCGCGCCGGAAGCTGTGATACCAGTACCCAATATTCCTGCACATAGGGCATACTATTAGGTACACCGCTAAATATCTTTTCATAGCTGGCAATAGCGTCCTCGACATGTCCTGTTACTCCCAGAAGTCTTGCCTGCTGTAATGCCTCTTCACCCTCACCATGTGTAACCTTTAATTCATTACGTGAATCAGCGAGCATCTCAGATTCAGGTGCGAGTTTATTCAGTCGTTCAAGTTGTTTTTGCGCCCCAGCAGTATCACCCTGACGAATAAGATAGCGTATTCGAGCAGCTACAACATCTGGATTGCTGGGATCAATTAGTTCTAGGCGATAGAGCGACTCTCGCACCAGGTCTTCGCGATGGCTTGCCTCGCCAAGACGTACCTGCTTAAGCAGATGTTGTTGCGCTGGCGTGGTTGCGCCAAAAGCAACAGGTATTAGTGCGACTAAGCATAACATTAGTGAGTTTAATGAAAACTTGTACATTTCGTTTTCCAGGAAAAAGTAACATGAATGCAATGCTGTACATTAATCACTCATCATCAAGGTGGAGGCGACGGCGGCTGATAATACGCAGCATACGCCACAGCACCCACGCCAGCAGTACGATGCTTAATGCCGCCAGCACCGCCAGCAGCACCGGATGGCTGGAGAGCGCAAACCAGATGCGTTCGAACCACGGCAGATGCCCGATATAGTAAACACCGCCCACCCGCAGGCTGTTGACGCCCGACTCACGAATGACCGCAACGGAACCAAACATCGCCGCGCGTTTACCGCTGTCGTTAAGCGCCTGGGTCAGCAGTTCGTTGCCGCGCGGGCTGTCGGCCAGCAGCGCCACGACGCTGCGTTGATCGTTGTACGGCGACTGGAAGCCAATAATCGCCGCCATCGGCCCGGTCGACGTGACGTCGGTGCGGGTATTCGGCGTTCTGGCCTCGGTATCGGGATAGATGCTGGCCAGATCGTAGTGGCGCATCGGCATTTTCACCCAGCTTTTGGTCGCTTCAACCAGCAGGTTGATTTTCGTGTCGTCCTTCAGCGCCTGCGGAATGGAGCCAATCAGCAGCAGGTCGGCGTCTTTATCTTTAATCTGGCTACCGTCGTCAGTCATGCGCAGGTTAATGGCCGCCATGCCGGTTTGCGCGCCGATGCCGCCGGCGGTTTCCAGCAGCGTGGCAACCTGGCCCTCGGTCGGCGACCTGGGCACCACGACCAGGGTATCGGCGAGATCGGCCATCCGGCTGTACGGGAAGCCCGCGTTAGCAAAGACGCGCAGATCCGGCATCGCCATAAAGTGATAGTACTTCGAGAAATCGATGGTCGAGTCATCGCCTATCACCACGTGGTTCTGCACCGGCTGGAAGGTAATACAGTTATCGATAGAACCACCCGGCATCGGGTTCATATACTGGAAGTCGAAGCGCAGCTGATTCATGGCGCCGAGGCGCAATGCCGGGATCGTCACTTCCGTTTTGCCGTCCAGCAGCCCCTGCAGCACCGGCAGGCGCAGTATCAGCTTATTCACATCCTGCGAGCTGTTGAGGCTGAAGGACTGTAAGAACTGATCGTTAAGGCTGATATCCATGCGCGAGCTGTCCTTGATCGGCGGCATGGTATAGCGATATTTAAGATCCATGTCGATACCGTTGGCGCGCAGCAGGTAGAGATCCGGCGGCAGGTTCAGCGCCACGTTGATGGAATCCGGTACCAGGCCGCTGGATTGCAGCTGCTGTTCGTAGGTTTTCAGCTCGGCAAAGGTCACCGCCCGATCGGTACGCACCCAGTTTGGCGCATCGTACGGTTTACGCGCCTGCAGCTGTTTGACATCGTCAACCGTCACGCTGCTGCCGCGGAACAGAATATTGCCCTGGGCTATCCCCTTCGCCGCCTGCAGCAGGTCTTTATCATCCCGCCCGAAGACCACCAGCAGCTTGACGTATGGATTATCCGGGTGGTCGATCATTTCAATCGTCGGCGCCTTAACCGGCGGATGCTCGCGCAGGAAGTCAGGGCGCTTATCGTTGGTCGCAAAAACAATGGCGTTACGGTCAGGCAGTTGGTTGAACTGGACCGGGAACTGCTGGCCGCGCCAGCCCGCCTTGCTACCAAACCAGGAGGCGATAATGGCCGCCGCCTGCTGCTGCAGGACATCCGGTGCGGAGGCGAAGACCATCGGCAGCGTCAGCTGGCGGTTATCGCGCGAATCGTAGAACGGCACCGGGAAATGCGAAAGATCGTTGCGTACGTTCAGCGACTGGTAGGTTAAATCCAGATAGCTTTCGCGACCGACGTCCAGCCATAAGGTGCTGCTGGCCGGGTTTTCACACACATCGCGATAGTGGCCAACGAACTCAAGACGCACGCGGTTAAAACCGGTGATATAGAGCGGATCGACAGGGATCTGCGCGCTGACTTTTTTGCCCAACTGCTCTTTGGTGACCGGCAGCACGCCCATCAGCTCATCGTTAAGATACACCTTCAGCTGCGACTGCACCGGCAGCAGTGACGGAGAGGGCGTGTAGTCGAGATTCAGCAGCGCTTTCGCTACCACTTCATCGCTGCGCATGCCGAACTCTACCGAACCCTCAGGGCGCGCGCCGCGCAGCACCATGCTGCCCGGAGGCGGGGCGATTTTAGCGAAGGTCAGCTTCACGTCGCGGGTCGGGGCGTTATCCAGCACCACCACCGGCGCCGCCGGGTCGGCAAGCGTCGCCGTGGGCTGGCTGTCCGCCACCGTACCGGCGATACCGGGTACCGTCGTCGTCTGCGTGGCCTGCGGCGCCGGTTCCGCATACGAAGCGAAGGGAGACCAGCCGCCAATGCCCACCGCTACTGCACAAATCAAAGAGAGTTTTCTGTTCATCGCATTATCATCATTGTTGAGCCATCGCCGGTTCTGCCGAGAGTGTCGCCGCTGCGCGTTCCGGACGGCGCGGAATAAACGAGACAAACCAGGCCACCAGCATGGTGAGCGAGCGGAAAATAACCTTCACCGACGGCGGCGAGAACTCCGCCAGGTGACGATATCCACGGAACCCCAGCTTCAGGATATCCAGCAGGCTTTCCATCGGCATATCTTCCGGGAAGCTATCCTGCCAAAGCGCCCACGTATCTGCGCGGGCAAACGTACACTGCACAAAATCGATATGTTGTTGATTGCTTAACGGCAGCAGCTGTAGCCCAACCTCGCTGCCGTTGACCCGCGCAACCCGCACCGGGAAGGCGTACTCCTGCTGCCCGCGCTTCAGCAGCAGCCTGACGTGCTGACTTTCCAGCACCTGCGCCTCGCCGTGAATCTTGACGCCGAGGCCGCCGTCGGAGTAATCATGAACGGTACAGGAGAACAGGTGCCCGTCATCGCGGGCAATCGCCGCTGGCATCGACATCTCCACGCGGTGCGATCGCCGCACCTGCTTGCTCTCAACCGAGACCGCCACCGCGCCGCCGAGAATAATCAGGTTATAGAACACCCAGATAATGCTCACCCAGACGGTCAGAATTTCGTTTTCCGGGCCGTACATAAAGCGCCAGATCCCCACGCCAACGCCGACCAGGTTCAGCAGCACGAGGTAGATATAGGGACGTGAGATCACCCAGTCGACGTACTCGTCCTCCACCAGGCCGCCTTTCGCCGTCACGTTGAATTTGCCCTTATGCGGGTTAATCAACGCGACAAAGGTCGGCGGCGCGATATACCACGCCAGCACCGTTTCATAAATTTCACTCCAGAAAGAGTGGCGGTATTTGCCCTGAATCTTCGAGTTGGTCAGGCTGGCGTGAATCATATGCGGCAGCACGAACAGGACGATCATCAGCGCCGGCGCATAGATGATATAGGCGTGCAGCAGCAGAAACGCCAGCGGCGCGGTCAGGAAGATCAGCCGCGGAATACCGGACAGAAAGTGCAGCATCGCGTTGACGTAGCAGACGCGCTGCGCCAGCTTCAGCCCTTTGCCAAACAACGGGTTATCAAGGCGGAAAATTTGTACCATCCCGCGGGCCCAGCGGATGCGCTGGCCAATATGCGCCGACAGGCTCTCCGTCGCCAGACCAGCCGCCTGCGGAATACGCATGTAGGCTGAAGTGTGCCCGCGACGGTGCAGGCGCAAGGAGGTGTGGGCGTCTTCCGTCACCGTTTCCACGGCAATGCCGCCGATTTCATCCAGCGGGCCGCGGCGGATCACCGCGCAGGAGCCGCAGAAGAAGGTCGCATCCCACATGTCGTTCCCGTCCTGCACCAGGCCATAAAACAGCGTGCCTTCGTTCGGCGTTTTGCGGAATCGTCCCAGGTTGCGCTCAAACGGGTCCGGGGAGAAGAAGTGGTGCGGCGTCTGCATCATCGCCAGCGCTTTCTCTTTCAGGAACCAGCCCATGGTCATCTGCAGGAACGAACGGGTCGGCACGTGGTCGCAGTCGAAAATCGACACGAACTCGCCCTTGGCGTACTTCAGGGCGTTGTTGATATTGCCGGCTTTCGCGTGTTCGTGGGTGGTGCGCGCGATGTAGTGCACCCCGACGTCTTTGGCGAACTGACGGAACTCTTCGCGCCCGCCGTCGTCGAGGATCCAGATATTGATCTTGTCTTTCGGCCAGTCGATGCCCTGAGAAGCGTAAATGGTGTTTTTCACCACGTTAAGGTCTTCGTTATAGGTCGGCACAAAAATATCGACCGTCGGCCACTGCGCCATATCCTCCGGCAGCGGAACCGGTTGACGGTTCAGCGGCCAGACGACCTGGAAATACCCCAGCACCAGCACCACCCAGGCATAAGTTTCAGCAAACAGCAGAATTATCCCGCACACGAGGCTCACGGGATCATCCCAGTTGAGCGTCGAGGTGTAGCGCCACCAGATGTAGCGGCAGGAGACGGTCAGCGACAGCACGATCAGCATCAGGGCCGAAAAGCGTCCCGGAATACGGCGCACCAGCAGCGCTACGCCCCACAGCAGCAGCAGGAAAATAAACTGCGATAGCGGATTAAACGGCTGGGTAATGCAGAGCAGCGCGAGGATCAGCGAGAAAAAGGTTATCGTGCCCAGAATAAGCCGCCGTATTTTCGGATGCAGGTGCCCCAGCTCTTTATGCTTATCCAGATGGCCGGTACGGGCGTTGACCTTTTCCGGCAGCTTTTCCAGCCACTGGGCGTAGCGCCCGTGGACGCCTTCCAGCGCCGCCAGGGAACGCCAGTTGATCTTTTTATCCGGCTCCGGCGCCCGCGTCGCCAGCAGCCACACGGCTTGCAGCAGGTAGCGAATCGGGTCCAGCGGGCGCGGCCGATGCGGATTAATATGCGGGAAAAACTCGCCGTGACGTTCGCGGATAGCCTGCCAGCGCGGCGTTTCCAGCGGCATAAACGCCCATGCCAGAGACGCCCACAGGCAGCCCAGCGCGGCCGACAACCACGAGGCGCCGTGCTGGCGGTAATCAAGATAGCGCTCGCTCAGCCGTTTCCCGACCGGCGGCGCCAGCAGCAGCGCGCTCAGGCGAATCATTCCGCCCCCTTGCCGGCGTAGTGCAGCAGGCACCAGTTGGCAAGCGTCAGTATCTCTTCCGCCGCCAGCGAGTCCTGGCGGTATTCGCCGAGGGGCTGCTTCGCCGCCAGACACTCCGCCATCGCCTCATCACGATGAATCGTTACCGGCAGAATGCGCCGCTGGCTCTCCAGCCACAGCTGATACAAATCCTCCTGCAGTTGGCTGCCGACGCGCAGATCGTTAATCAAAATATCGCTATTGACCGGCAGCGCCTGCTGATGCAGGCGAATATGGCTATTGCCGTCCGGATGCACGACGACCAGCGTGCGGTCGCAGACGTCAATGAGAGAGCGGGTCAGCGGCGAGTAACCGTCCGGCAGGTCAATCAGCAGCCAGCGGTGATCGCCCTGCTGATGGAGCTTCTGCACGATCCCGGCCATCGGCGCCAGCGTCGGCTGAAGCTGGTCAATATTCTCGCGCTCGCCCGGCGTTAGCTGGCCAAAGGGCAGCAGATCGATATGCGAGGTGTAGCGCAGCCCGGCGTCTCGCCAGTCGTTCCCGTCGATGAGGGCGCGCGCCCAGCCCGCTTTGTGGCTGAAATCGACGTTGAAAAAAAAGCGCAGCATGTTGTCCGGGCTGGCATCCACCACCAGTACGGTTTCACCAAGTAACTGCAGCGCCCAGGCCAGCGCAGCGGTTATCGACGTGGTGCCAGTACCGCCGCGCACGCCCTGTAATCCCAGAATCGCCATTGATGGCTTCCTTACTTTTTCTCTGCTAATTCAGCCAGTAATGGCCAACGTTTTAGCGCCGCGGTTAACTGCTCGCGTCGGGAAATATCGTGGTAGTTAATATCAGGCAGGGAAAATGCCCGGCTTAACGCCAGGAAATCATTTTGAAACGTGTAGCCCAAAGTCGCATCGGTGGGTACAGCAGGCTCTTTTGCTGGCATTTGTTAATCCAAATAATTACACATATTTAACCATATAAATACATTACAAATAATCCGGTTAATTTTTTGTGGGATATTAAGCTTTAATGATGTTTATTTCAACTAGTGAAAATTAATTTAAATAATAGGTTTTATAGTGGTCAGTTCACCATTACACTTATAGAATCTAAAAAAAGATCTAGCAAGGTTTTTAGTGAATAAAACAGCATATTGCCTGGGTATTTCATCATTATGGGACGAAGTCCGCCATATGCCCGTTGGTGGAGTATGGTGGCTGAATGTCGACCGCCATGCCGACGCAGTAAGCCTGCTCAACCATACACTGGCAGCCCAGGATAAAAAGAGTCAGGTTGCGGCGATAGTCATGGGCGAGAACCCCAATAAAATCATTGCACCAGGAAAAGATCGCGGCCCAGAAAAGATCGCGTTGTTTAGCATGCCGAACCGCTTTGAGGGTCTGGCAGAAATGCACCGTGATTTAGTTTGCTCCCTCGAACCTGGCAATTATTTGTTTATTCTGCTATGCGCTGAAAATGCCTGGCAAAATATAAAAAGTGAAGATCTATGCAATTGGGTTGAAAAATCATATCGATGGACTAATTACCATCGTTGCTCATTATTAGTACTTAATTCCGGGCACGATATCGATAAGCAACTCTCCCCTTTATTACGCGAGTACCGCTCGCTTTCCGGCCTGGCAAGTATTCGTTACCAGGGGGATAATCACCTGTTCGATATCGCCTGGTGGGGAAGTGAAAAAGGCATCAGCGCCCGGCAGCAGCTCATTGTTCTCCAGGATGAGAACGGCTGGCAGCTGGCGCAGGATGAAGAAACGGTGGTGCAGCCGCGCAGCGATGAGAAAGTCATTCTCAGCAATCTGCGCGTACTGGAGGGGGCTCCCGCGCTTTCCGAATACTGGACGCTATTCGATACCAACGACGCCGTTTTCAACGCCGGGAGGATGGCGCAGGCGGCGACGCTGATCTTCTCCATTACCCAGAATGAGCAGATTGAACAGCTGGGACGCTATATCCATACCCTGCGCCGACAGCGCGGCAGTGCGTTAAAAATTATCGTCCGTGAGCAAACGCCAAGCCTGCGCGCCACCGATGAACGCCTGCTGCTGAGTAGCGGCGCCAATATGGTTATTCCCAGCGGCGCGCCGTTATCACGCTGCCTTACACTTATAGAAAGCGTTCAGAAACAGCAGTTTACTCGCCATATTCCGGAAGATTTTAATACTCTGCTGACCTGGAGCCAGCCGCTAAAACTGCGCGGCTACCAGAAATGGGAGGACTTCTGCGAAGCGGTGCATAATATTATGGCCAACACCATGCTGCCCGCCGATGGCAAAGGCGTGATGGTGGCGCTGCGCCCGGCGCCCGGCCTGCGCGTAGAGCAGGCGCTGACGCTGTGCAAGCCCAACCGCATGGGCGACATTATGACCATCGGCAACAATCGCCTGGTGCTGTTTCTGTCATTTTGCCGGGTGAACGACCTGGATACCGCGTTAAACCATATTTTCCCTTTACCAACCGGCGATATTTTTTCTAACCGTATGATTTGGTTTGAAGATAAGCAAATAACGGCAGAGATCATCCAGATGCGCGGGATTCTGCCGGAGAACTGGAACACGCCGCTGCCCATTTCGCTTGGCAAAAATGAAACCATCAACGCGACCCATGACGGGCGAAGCTGGCGGCGCAACCCCGAGGCGCACCGTCTGTCCCTTGATGGGGAGCCAACCTTATGATGTCTATCGCCGATATTATTCAGCTGGTCGTCCTGTGCGCCCTGCTGTTCTTCCCGCTGGGATACCTGACGCGCCACTACCAGCGGCGTATTCGCACCACGTTAAGACTGATGTTCTTTAAACCCCGTTATGTCAAACCGGCTGGCGTGCTGCGCCGGGAAGCGGCATCCAGGCAAGGCAAACCAACGAAATGACCAAACCTAAAACACCCACCGCGTCGCTTCCGCTCTGGCGGTACTGGCGAGGCTTATCTGGCTGGAACTTCTACTTTCTGGTGAAGTTCGCTTTGCTATGGGCGGGATACCTCAATTTTCATCCCATGTTAAACCTGGTGTTTCTGGCCTTCCTGCTGGTGCCGATTCCGCAGTATAAGCTGCACCGCATCCGCCACTGGATAGCGATCCCGCTGGGCTTTATGCTGTTCTGGCACGACACCTGGCTGCCCGGCCCGGAAAGCATTGCCAGCCAGGGCTCGCAGATTGCCGGCTTCAGCGCCGACTATATCTGGGATTTGGTGACCCGATTTATTAACTGGAATATGGTCGGCGCTTTCTTCGTGCTGCTGGTTCTGTGGCTGTTTATCAGCCAGTGGCTGCGGGTGACGGTTTTCGTCTCTGCAATCATGGTCTGGCTGGTCGTCAGCCCGCTGCTGCCCTCTTTCACCCTTTGGCCGGCAGGTCAGCCAACGGCAGTGGCGGCGAACACCACCGCGAATACGACCGGCGGTACGGCCATCGCGACCAATACCGCGCCGGCGAATAACGATATTCCGCCGCAAACCGAGCCGCCGACTTCAGCCAATCTGACCAACTGGCTGAACGCCTTTTATGCTTCTGAGCAGAAACGCAAAACCACTTTCCCGGACGCGCTTCCGGCCGATGCCCAGCCGTTTGATGTCCTGATTATCAATATCTGCTCGCTCTCATGGTCAGACATTGAAGCAGCCGGGCTGACGGACCATCCGCTGTGGAAGCATTTTGACCTGCTGTTCAAAAACTTTAACTCGGCGACCTCTTACAGCGGGCCGGCTGCTGTACGTTTACTTCGCGCCAGCTGCGGCCAGCTCTCTCATGAAAATTTGTATAAGCCGTCAGGCAGTGAGTGCTATCTGTTTGAAAACCTGGCGAAGCTTGGTTTCAATCAACAGTTAATGTTAGGCCATGATGGTATTTTTGGTAATTTTCTCGAACAATTACGTACACTAGGCGGCATGCAAAGTCCCTTAATGGATCAGAGCGGCCTGCCAGTCATTCTGCAGGGCTTTGACGGCTCACCGGTCTATGATGACCAGGCAACGCTGAACCGGTGGCTGCAGTCGCTGGATAAGCTGAATACACCACGCACGGCGACCTTCTACAACACACTGCCGCTGCACGACGGCAACCACTATCCGGGCCAGAGCAAAACCGCAGACTATAAAGCCCGTGCGCAGAAGTTCTTCGACGAACTGGACAGTTTTTTCACTGAATTGGAGAAATCGGGGCGCAAGGTGATGGTCATCGTCGTGCCTGAACACGGCGCGGCATTAAAAGGCGATCGAATGCAGATCTCCGGCCTGCGCGATATTCCCAGTCCGTCCATTACTAACGTTCCGGCGGCGGTGAAATTCTTTGGCATTAAGGCAAGACATCCCGATGCGCCGATTATCATCAACCAGCCAAGCAGCTACCTGGCGGTTTCTGAGCTGGTAGTTCGTGCCCTCGACGGCAAGATGTTTCATGAGAATGACATCAACTGGCAGCAGTATATAGCCAACCTGCCGCAGAGCGCGGCGGTGTCGGAAAACTCAAATGCCATCGTCATTCAGTATCAGGGTAAACCGTATGTTCAGCTGAACGGCGGCAGTTGGGTTCCATATCCTCAATAGTAATGATTACAAAGGTTATAGCTGACTTCCATTAAAACCACCTTTGATTGAGGTGGTTTATTTTTTTGAATCTATCTGCGATGAGGTCTATTAATAGAAAATTACCTCTTTCTTTAACAAAAGGGTCAATTATCTTTTTTCATACAATACATAATCGGCATTGCCCCACTATATATTAAATAGTCCTCGCCTGCTGGGTAAATATAAAAAAAGGAATCTTTATTCTCATTTATTATAACATCTGCCAAGAATTCACTAAGTTTTGGACCGTAGGATGTCTCACTTGGTATTATTGAAACTCTTTTAGAGTGGAAATGATAGGAGAATTTAGTTCTTTCCACGCTAAAATTATTACGTAACTTGAAAAAAAGAGGTTCTGAATTTGGATAGGAAATTTTCCCATCCATCATCCATGTGCCGTTTTCACCATTAATGATTAAACTATTATTAGACACAAAAACATTATCATTATTGATTGCAGAGTAATTTGCCAGACATGCAAAGTGACTTTTTTTATACTCTCCATGCAAGTATTTTAAAAATGGAAAAGCTGCTAATAGCAGAAAAAAAATTACAGTTATAAAATTTTTTTTATTGAATTTCATTTTTACCTCTAATATATAAAACACTGCAATCATCAGGGCGGGATTTAATTTCCTTGTTACATGAAATTATTGATATACTTGACGAATAGCTATAAGCAGTTACATAATTTAAAGGCCTTTTTTTGCAATTGAGTTGCATTATGTCTATTTTGTCAACTATATTTTTTTGAATATTGTCTGGTAGAAAAAAAATACAACTATTGATGTTTTCTTTATTTTTATAACTAGAGAGAATTTTTAATTTATCCTCTTTTTGGAAAGAGAAGGGCTTGATATAAATAATGGTAGCAGTCACCAAGATCGTTAATAAACTATAAGCTATTATTCGGGATTTCCGACTGAAGTTCAAAGCATGATTCGTTAGCGACCTTGATTCATGTATTACAGATTTTCCAGAGTTAAATTGTACTATGTCTGTCTTTTTTCTTGATTGGGATATAACATTAATCAACGGATTAAATCTGAAACCCTTCCTTGTCTCAGTAAGAATAAATTTTTCATCACTTTCATCCAGCTCTCTAAATGCACGACGCAAAACAGATATACTCTGATACAGAGTGTTGGGTGTGGGTGTAATGCCACTATCTTTCCAGGCATATTCATACAGCTCCTTTTGAGTGATGAGTTCATTTTTTGATAAAAGCAGTTCAAGACAACGAGATGCTGAACCTGTTAATTGCACAGAATTACTTTCATCAATGACATTACACAGTAGTTGTCTATCAGGCCAGAAGATAATGCTATCTTTGATTATATATATTTCTTGAAGCACAGGTTAAATACTCCGATTTTGATTTCATGAGATTGACGCTCTACACAAAACTTCTCATTCCTTATTAAACATTATATAAGATCTAATAAGAATTTTCATTAAAATATTCAACATATTGATTTTTATTGTTTTTTTCTTTTGTTTGATATTGTGTTTTCTGTGAAGGTGAATCCAGTGAATAGAATTACCAAGTTGAACATATTGCTCAAAAAATCAATTTTCTAATTTTTTTTTAATGTGTTACTATAAATGTTTATTGTGTTAAGGTGGTTCATAAGTATAAATATAACGATATTTATTTATTTTTCTACTTCATCGAGGTATTACATACATGAGATGATAAATTAACAGCAAACTCAATTAACATAGCAAAAAAATTATTGAGTTTAAATTACCATCTCAGGATGAATAATTATTTTTATTAGTAATTATTATAAATAACTGTAATTTAAATAACACACAATAACAAAAGAAAATACAAAACAGATATATAAAGAAATTTCTATTCATTTTTTCCTACTAATCAATTGCATAGCCTTATGCTTCATTTAGAAATCCATGAATGATACAGCCGTAATTTATCATTTGGATGAGATTAAGTTATTGCCCTTGTGATTTTAGCGATGACTTTCATATAAGCAATAATTTGTAGAGCACGTTTTTATTAGATTTTACCTTCACCTCAAAGTTTTAACAAAGTATAACTTCTTAAGTATTGTTGAACAAAAATGCATTTATTCTCTTCCCTCAGATTCCTTTTAATTATATGTTATTTGATAATCCATGAGCTAATCCTGCATATTAATCACCTGCTTACCGATAACTCAACAGATGATGCCCTACATTATATTCATATTCCTGAAAAAAACTCATCATCGAACCCAAAAAATACAGAGCATTCCATAAATGGATTGAATGTTATTGGTCTATAGTTATCAATGAGGTTATTAATATGGTGTCAAGGAGGTTTCATTATGTTATTTCAGAACGACGTTAAAGATTGTGCTATCCTCGGTGAGTCGGCTCTGCGACTGGCTTTGGTTAAAAAGGAAATTAGTATTTCCTCACTTATAGCCATGTTGGAGCAAATGGCAGAGTGCAATGAGAATGAGCTTATGCTCAATGAGCTATCTGAGGCCAGAAACTGGTTAAAGACATTCTTGACTCAAGATCTTAACAGTGTAGATGAGCCTTACCTGCTGGCATTGATTGACTGTAATTAAGGGAAGATTTGACATTATGGATTTAGTCCGGCTCTCGCCGGTTGACGAAGAACAATAACATCATAGGTATCGTGAAAACGGTACCGACCGGAAAAATTGTCAGGGATGACGTTTTATTGTTTTCATCAAGCTAGCGGATAGTCTTAATGTGAGGACTGAAGTGGTGACAATAAATTTTTTACGTTCTACAATGCCAAATTTGGATTCACTAAATAAAGGAAGTGTACTTGCTAATGGGAATATTCACTTTTAATGATATTTCGATGCAGAGATTATGTTCTTTAAGAAAATTTTCATGTGTATCCCCCAATTTATTAAACATCAGATAATTACCGTGGACTGACCCAGCTGTTCATCGTGCATGTGATATGCAACAGCCTTTGGTTTATCTCCTGTAAAGGCTATAAAAACGTCCAGCGACCTTAACGCTTTCTACTATGCCTCTATAGAAGAAGCTGGTCATCGTTCGCTTGAAGCATTCGCCGTAGTCTTGGACTGCCATTATCAACAAAAAGCCGAATCAGCGAGGCAAGCCGGGCCAACCTGGGATGTTCTTCTCTTATTTTGCAGACGCCCGTAAGGTGATCTACACAAGGAATGTTATCGAGTCATTGAACAGCGTTAGCCAAAATACTACAAACAAGCGTGAACTGTTCCCGACGGACGAGGCAGTGAAAAATATAGTGTGGTCGGCAATCCAGTTGCGTCACAGAAATGGACAATGCATTTGAGGGATTGGTGCATGGCAATGCTCTGTTTCATTATTAAGTTCGGTGATCGCCTGTACGATCACTTCTGAGAGCGGGAATCACTTTCTTTTCAGGGCTGCATTGTTCTGACATACCTGTCTGTTCTCTTCTTAACATTCTGTAAACAGTGAGCAGACATTCCACTTACCCAATCCTTAAATTTTTCGATAATTTAAGAATTTGTTAAGATCTCTCCTGTACAAATAGTGGCAAAATATCAGGAATAACATTAATCAGGAGAATTATATGAAGTCATGTAAAACAATTCTTGTTGGTCTGCTAATACTGACTCCCGTGCTCTCGGTCCAAGCCGCCACCGGCTGTGAAGCGAAACGACTGAATATTGAACAGCAATTAGATTACGCCCGCGCGAATGGCAATAAACATCGTATTGCAGGCTTGGAAAAAGCGCTGTCTGAGCTTAATACCAACTGTACAGATGAAGGGTTGCGTGCAGAACGGGAATCAAAGGTTAAGGATAAGGAGCTCAAATTGGAGAAGCGCCGTCAGGAACTGGCAGAAGCGCAAGCTAACGGGCGTGCAGATAAAGTAGCTAAAAAACAACATAAACTGGAAGAGGCTCAAATCGAGCTTGATGAAGCCAGAAGTATGGTAAATAAGTAATAACATGCATATAACCCGGACTTGCGAGCCAGTGCGTGGTTCTGTGTAACTGCCATCTTATTAAAGGTGATCGCTCTGGCGGTCACCGAACTCAATAACAAAATGGCTAATTGCCAGTCGCCAGTTCTGAATCGGCATACTCCATTTTTTGACGCATCCTTGATCGCCACCTATATAACTTTGAATCGCACCGAGTAGTCTGTCGGATACACTTTATGTTTATTCATCACGGCCCGGATAACGCGGTTCAGCGACTCGATGGCATTTGTGGTATAGATGGCCTTGCGTATATCAGGTGGTAGCCGAAGAACGTATTGGGGTTTTCCCAGTGCACACGCCAGCTTTTGTTGATTTGTGGATACTTGTCGTCCCACCTTTCCGCGTACGAATCCAGCGCCATCAGCGCAGCGTCTTCGAAACTGACCTGCCCCCAGTATTAGATACAACCATCAGTTAGTAATGTCGGTTTGTTTACCTTCACATTTTCCATTTCGCCACCGTGCAGCAAACTCTGATGGCGTCTGATAATTCAGTGCTGAATGTGGACGACACTCGTTATAATCCTGCCGCCAGTCACTAATGACTTTCCTGGCATGAACGATATCACTGAACCAGTGCTCACTCAGACATTCATCGCGTGATCGTCCGTTAAAAAACTCTCAATAAATCCGTTCTGTGTCGGCTTGCCTGGCTGGATTAAGCGCAACTCAACACAATGCTCAAAAGCCCGTTAATCCAGTGCGCGGCAGGTGAACTCCGGCCCCTGGTCAGTTCTTATCGTCGCCGGATAACCTCAAAACAGTGCAATGCTGTCCAGAATACGCGTGACCTGAACACCTGAAATCCCGAATGCGATGGTAATTGTCAGGCACTCCTTCGTGAAGTCGTCCACACTGGTCAGGCACTTGATCCTGCGACCGGTGGCGAGCGCGTCCATGATAAAATCCATCGACCAGGTCAGGTTGGGCCCCGCCGGACGGAGCAGCGGTAGACGTTCTGTTGCCAGTCCTTTACGACGTCGTCTGCGTTTTACGCCCAGTCCTCTCAGATGATAAAGGCGATACACGCGCTTGTGATTAACATGAAGGCCTACATGGCGCAGTAACTGCCAGATGCGGAGGTAGCCAAAACGCCTGCGCTCCAGTGCCAGCTCAGTGATGCGGCCTGATAAATGCGCATCAGCCGCCGGACGCTGAGCCTCATAGCGGCAGGTCGACAGGGACGACAGGGACAAACCAGAAGCCTGCAGGCACGACGTTGCGACAGACCGCTCGCATCACACATAAACTCAACGGCTTCCCGCTTCTGATTCTGTCGTCAGTACTTTCGCCCCAGAGCCACCTGAAGTGCCTCCTTAACCAGCATGGCTTCGGCAAGCAACTTCTTGAGTCTTGCGTCTCTCCCTCAAGCGACTTCTGGCGCTTAACCTCAGGCGCCTCCATACCGCCATACTTATTGCGCAAGGTATAAAAGATGGCATCGGAAATGGCGTGCTTACGGCAGAGCTCATGGACAGATACCCCGGCTTCAGCTTCGCGGAGGATACTGATGATCTGTTCGTCGGAAAAACGCTTCTTCATGGGGATGTCCTCATGTTGCTTATGAAGACATTACTAACATCTTGGTGTATTAATCAACGGGGAGCAGGTCACAGTGTTAGTAGAGCGAGTTTAGGTCGTTCCTGTTATAAGTGGAAATTTTTATCAGCAAAAACTTTCCACTTTAGCCATTCATGTAAATTGAATGGTTGCCAAGAATCTCAACTGCGCATGTACAAAAGTACTTTGGTTATTTACATTTAACTTTTTACTGACACCCGGAACAGATATCAATGGATATCCGGCCTTTTATACTGTCTGATAATCCTGCCGCTGAGCACGAATGTGCCTGTGCGTCTGTTGTTTGTCGTCAGCCAGAAAAAAATTATCCTCATCCGGTGCCGCCCGGCATTATCACCCTGCGGGTTTCTCTGTTTATTCTTTTCTCTGTTTCACTCTCCCCCGGCTATTTCACATACTTCCACACGTCCGCCGGCACCTTATCATACAGCCGGTTCATCATCATTTCTGCCCGCCGGTGGTCCAGCGCCGCGTAAAAAACCTCCAGCTCATCCTCCGTCAGCGTGTATTTATTTTTATCCGTCACCTTTTCCAGCGTCTCCGCCGTCGTGCACCGCCGCAGACGGTATATCCAGTCCTGTTTTGTCATCACTCTGCTTTCACTCCGGTATTATTCAGCTTATTATCTTATTTTTCCCGCCCTCCCCCTGTCCACTCCCGTTTTATCCCGGGGTATCCGGGTCCCGGCATTATCAGATTTTTCCTCCGCACCCGCCAGCGCTCAGCATCGCCACCTGTTAATTCTTCCGTAATACCGACTTATTTGCGCAACAGTTAATTAACATTCAGGCCGGATATATTCTCCCCCAACGCTTATTGCACCGTTTTTTTCTTATATCAGGTCTGATAAGGGTTTTTGCACGCGTTTCACGATATCTGTATCTGTCTGATTTTACAGTGTTATTACCGGTATCATTCATCGCATTATTGTAACACCGGCTTCACATCCCTTTTTTTTGCTTATCAATAATTACGGTGAATGAAAAAGGTTTTTCCTCCCCCTCTGAGGCCCTATACTTATTTCACAGCAAAACCTTCATTCGAAAATATTTTATGTTTTCTGACTGACTACCGGGTTTCACTTTTACTCCTGGATGACAGGGATTGATATGCATCATTAAGATGTTAATGTCGCGGATTGCGTTTTTATACAGCATAAATACCTGATGAAGGTGGTGGTTATGGCGGTTTATGGTCACTGATGTGTCTTATTGATAACGGATTTTATTTATATAGAATCCGCCACATTGGTGAAACTTAATATCAAGCGAGAGGTACGCCGGTGATGACAAAAAATCCGGGCCATTTACAGCAGGCGCTTTACGGATACAGTATCGGGGATAATCTCCAGTACCGTATTTCCCCGGCCCTGCTGATTAATACTCTCTCCGGTGTCAGCCTGCGTCTGCGGCCCACCATGGCGCGGCTGCTGCAGTATATTCTCAATCATGCCGGTAATCACATGATTGAAGACCGGGATATTATGGCAGAGGTGTTTGATAATTACGGCCTGAAGTGCAGCAAGCAGCGCCTCTGGCATTCCGTCAACACCCTCAGGACCGTCTTTATGAAGTGCGGCTTTGTTCAGCCTTTTTTATACCGGGTCAACAACAGCGGCTTTATTATCTCCGGCGTGGAAATCGGCGTCCTGATGCATTACCCCATCCGGGATATCGGTATTATTCTCCCGCTGGAACCGCAGCACTGAGCGTGAATATTATTTTCACTCACCCGTGCTCGTCAGTATTTACTGAAACAAGATGAATTATGCCGGACCGCCGGATAAAGAAAGCAGTGGCGTCTTTATTTTAACGCGTATCTTCCGTCATTTTTTGTAACGGCAGCATGAAGCCGGGGCAGGGTTCGCTTTGCCTGAATCATGGTTAACCACGAATCATTCATTAAGGACAATATTATGAAAAAGTCAGTCATCAGCGCGTCCCTGTTCGCTATCCTGAGCGCGGCCACCCTGTCTGCCCAGGCAGCCTCCACCGGCACCATCACCTTCAACGGTGAGCTGACCGACACCACCTGTGAAGTGGACATCAACGGCCAGGGCTCTGACGCCACCATCGTGCTGCCGACCGTCGGCGTGAACCAGCTGACCGCCGCCGGCAACACCACCGGGCGCACCTCGTTCAACATGAACGTCTCTAAGTGCGTTATCGGCACCGAAGGCGGCCACTCCAAAGTCTCGGCGTTCTTCCAGCCGGGCAACACCGTTGACCTCAGCACCGGTCGCCTGAAAAACGTCAGCGGCTCCGCCACTAACGTTGACCTGCGCCTGCTGGACGCGTCCAACAGCTACGCCCCGATCAACGTCGGTAACACCGACCAGGTGAACGGCATGGCCTACGTCGACATCCAGACTGACGGCACCGCCTTCCTGCCGTACGCGGTCGAGTACTACGCCAACGCCCAGACCACGCCGGGTACCGTGACCAGCAGCGTCGTCTACAACCTGCAGTACAAGTAATCCGTATCCCGGGGGGAGTCTCTCCCCCCGCCATTCAGGAGTATGTTATGGCCTCTTCAGCCCTTATCCGCACGTTCTCTGCTGCTGTCTGTCTGCTGACCGCGGTCATCTCTCTTCCGGCACCGGCGAGCGTCATCGTCAACGGCACCCGTGTGGTCTACGCCGGCGGCGAGCGGGAGGTGGCCGTGCGCCTCACCAACACCGGCACCCTGCCGGTCCTGGTCCAGAGCTGGATCGACGACGGAGACATAAACGCCACCCCCGACCGGCTGCGCACCCCGTTCACCCTGACCCCTCCGGTGAACCGCATCAACGCTGACAAGAGCCAGACCCTGCGCATCAGCTACACCGGCTCCCCGGCCCTGGTGCAGGACAGGGAATCCGTTTACTGGCTGAACGTGCTCGAAGTCCCGGCCCTGAAAAAGAATGAAAAAGACAACCGGCTTCAGGTGGCGTTCCGCACCCGCATCAAACTCTTCTACCGCCCGGCAGCCCTGGCTGACCGCGCAAAAGCCAGCGAGGCGGCTGACCGCCTGACCTGGTCGGTGGCGGGCAGCACGCTCACCGCCAGCAACGCATCACCCTATTTTGTCTCCCTGGTCTCGGTCTCCGTGAAGGGCGCCGGGAACCGGGGGTCCGTGGAGGGCGAGATGGTGCCGCCGAAGGGCCGCCAGACCTTCACCCTGCCGGCCGGCGTGCGCGCCGGGGCCGGCACCGTCCTGACGTACGAGTACGTCAACGACTGGGGTGCCCTCCGTCAGGTCGATTACACCCTGTAACCCGGCCTCTTTTTTACAGCGTCTTCACGAGGAAACAGCGTCATGCGCCTGCAGTATTCATGCATTGCCCTCGCGGTCATGGCGGCCGTGATGAGCCCGACCCTGGCGGCGGCCGGGAACGAGGACCTGACGTTCGATCCGGTCTTCCTCAGCACCGGCGGGACGGAGAAAATCGACCTGTCGCGCTTTGAGAGCGGCAGCGCGGCCTCCCCGGGCACCTGGTCCACGGATATCTTCGTTAACGGCGAGAGCGTGGCGCACGAGAAAGTGGTGTTCGCCGCGCAGGCGGACGGGCAGGTGCGCCCCTGCCTCACCGCGGAGCTGATTAAAAACCTGAACCTCAACTTTGACCGGGTGCCCGGGAGTTTCACCGACGCGCTGCGGGAGAAACAGGCATGCTATGACCTGCCGGCCCTGCTGCCGGGGGTGAGCGTGACGTTCGACTCCTCGGTCCAGCGCCTGGACATTGAAATCCCCCAGGCGATGATGCGCAACACCGCCCGGGGCTACGTCAGCCCGGCGCTGTGGGACACCGGTATCCCGGCGGCCCTGCTGGGCTATAACGCCAGCACCTACACCACCCGCTCACGCGGGCGGGACTACACCTCGTCGTACATTGGCCTGAACGCGGGCCTTAACCTCGGCGGATGGTACTTCCGCCACGACGGAAGCTACATCCGTCAGCAGGGGGCCGGGGGAAAATACCAGTCGACCAACAACTACGTCCAGAAGGACATCGCCTCCATCCTGGGCCGGGTGCTGGCCGGGGAGACCTCCACCGGCGGGCAGCTCTTCGACACCCTGCCGTTCCGCGGGGTGGAGCTGGTCAGCGACGACCGGATGCTGCCCCAGTCGCGGCGCGGCTACGCCCCGGACATCCGGGGTATCGCCCGGACCAACGCCCGGGTCACCGTGCGCCAGAACGACCGCATCATCTATGAGACCACGGTGCCGCCGGGGGCCTTCAGCATCGAGGACCTGTACCCGACCGGCTACGGCGGCAACCTTGACGTGACGGTGACCGAGGCGGACGGGAGCGTGCAGACGTTCCAGGTGCCCTTCGCCTCCGTGACCCAGCTGCTGCGCCCGGGCGCCCACCGCTATGACGTGGTGGCCGGGCGGCTCAATGACCCGAGCCTGTCGTTTAACCCGACGCTCTACCAGGCGACCTACCAGCGGGGGCTGACCAACAGCCTGACCGGCTACGCCGGCCTGCAGGGCAGCGGCGCGGCCTACTACGCCATCCAGCTGGGGATGGCCATCAGCACCGCCATCGGGGCCTTCTCGGCGGACATCACCCAGGCGCGGGTGCACCTGGAGACCACGGAGAAGCCGTCGAACAGCGGGCAGAGCTACCAGATAAGCTACAGCAAGTACCTCCCGGAGACGGACAGCAACCTGACCATCGCGGCCTACCGCTTCTCGACGTCGGGCTATTACGACTACCAGACCGCGATGCGCGCCATCGATGAGGAGAAGCGCGGCGGCGTGGCCTCGGGGATCTGGCGGCCGAAGAACCGCCTGAACGTCACCATGAACCAGGGGCTCGGTCCCGGGTGGGGACAGATTTACCTGACGGGCTACACCCAGGATTACTGGAACAACAGCAAGTCGGACATCCAGTACCAGGCGGGCTACAGCAACAACATCGGGCGGGTGAACTACAACCTCAGCGCCGGCCGCGTGCGCAACTACAGCGGGAAGATGGAGAACAACTTCCTGCTGAACATCTCGGCCCCGCTGGGCGGGTATGACCAGAAGCACGTGCCGATGCTGACGGCGAGCCTGAACAAGAGCGGCAACGGACGGACCGGGGAGCAGATAGGGCTGTCGGGGAGCTACGGCGAGGACAACCAGTATAACTACGGCCTGACCGCGGCGAACTATAACCAGGGGACCGGGAGCAGCATGACGGCGAGCGGCGGGTGGCGGACGCCCTACTCTCACCTGACGGCAAGCTACGGCGCCGGGAAGCACTACCAGAACACCAGTCTGGGGGCGAGCGGGACGGTGATAGCGTGGCAGAACGGTATCGTGGCGACGCCGTACACCGGGGACACCTTCGCGGTGGTGGAGGCGAAGGAGGCGAAAGGCGCGAAGGTCGGGGGCTACCCGGGCCTGAAAATCGACCGCTTCGGGCACGCGGCCATCCCGTACCTGACGCCGTATGAGATGAACGAAATCAGCATCGACCCGAAAGGGCTGCCGCAGGAGGTGGAGCTCAGCAACACCACCGAGAAGGTGGCGCCGCACTGGGGTGCCGTGAGTAAGGTGACGTTCGGCACCCGTAAGGGGTATCCGCTGCTCATCAGCGCGACGGACGCGAAGGGCCAGCCGCTGCCGTTCGGGGCGGAGGTGACGGCGGCCGGCGGGATGAACGTGGGCAGCGTGGGCCAGTCGGGGCAGATATATGCGCTGACGGAGACGGCATCGGGTGTGCTGACGGTGAAATGGGGCAGCGGCGCGGGTGAGCAGTGCCGGCTGGACTACCGGACCACGGAGGAGAAGCCGGCGGGCGGGTTCAGGAAGCTGACGGCGGTGTGCCGGTGACGGACGGAGGAAACAGCATGGAGAAGAGGATGAGGCCGGGACCGCGGGTGTCGGTGGAGACGGTGACGCCGGACCCGTATCTGGCACGGGCGCTGCGGGTGCTCAGTGACGAGGGTCTGGGGTGGCTGCAGCGGGCGGCTCCGGCAGAGGAGGAAGCGGTCCGGGTGGTGCTGGTTGACACGGCGTGCCTGTGGGGTCCGGCGGAAGCGCGGAAGGGACTGCTGTCGCGTATCCGTGAGGCGGATGCGTACGGGTTCATGTCGTACTCGGGGGCGAGCTTCGACGGTGTGCCGCACCTGCGTCTGGACGGTCCGGTGGCGGAGGTCCGGCGAGAGCTGGTGCGTCTGGTGACGGGTCTGGCGACGGGGTCGCTGCCGGGGACGCCGGCGCTGTTCTCGCGGCTGAGCGCGTCGGAGCGTCATCTGGTGCTGTTCCTGACGTGCGGTTACGGTATCCGGGACATGCATGAGGCGCTGGGTCTGAACGTGAAGAGCGTGTACCGGATGCGGACGGAAGTGATGAAGAAGTACCGTCTGGCGAACCGGCGTGAGCTGTATGCCCTGCTGCGGGTGTATGACTTTATGCGGGAGCTGAAGGCGGTCGGGGTGCGCCCGGCGCCGGTGCAGGCGCTGCGGAGTCTGCGGGACACCCTCGCGCTGTGAGCGGCGACGGATGCGGCCGGTTATCCGGATGAACACACCGCGGTATGCGGTCAGAGAGGCAGAGATGCCCCTTGTTCTCTGGCTCACTGATTGCCGTCACTGAGCGGGAAGATGCTTTACTGAATAAAACGCCGTGCGGCCAGGAAACACAATCCGGCACACCGGTGTGATTTGCTCAATATTCCGGGCATAAGTCAGGGATTGCTGGCTGGCACCGCTTATACGGACAGTCAGCCGTGTCACAGCGAACTGAACCATACAGGTAAAAATTATGTTTATGAGGTCACCGATGAGACTGTCATCAGAGCTGAACGGTTCCGTTATGAAAACTATTATGGCGGTCTTTTTGATGTGTGTGTTTGCGTCTTCTGCCCGGGCGGCCACCTGCGGGTTCACAGAGCTTTTTTTTGATAATTTTTCAACACCGGTTGTGGGGCCGGCCATGTCCACGGTCGGGGAAGACGTTCCCGTGGGCAAGGTTTTATATAATCATAACTACCAGGGGAGTGGTAATAAAACCGCTTATGAGTGTACTTTCACGGTTGAGGATATAGAGGCGGGCTTCACCTCCCCCATGAACACCTATACAAAATATGAAGTCATATCAACTCCGTCCGGGCCGGCCACGCGTGTGGGAGATCGGGATGTATTCCCGACTAACGTCCCGGGGATTGGTGCTGTTATTACTCTGTTGACAGCTTCGGGATATATTTCTCAGTATCCCGGGCTCTGGGAGCACACCACCGTGCCAATAGGCTACGGCACCTATACGCAAGGGCTGGGGCAGTATTCATATATTAAACTGGAACTGATAAAAACAGGCCCCGTACCGCCGGGTACCCAGCAGGTTACGGGGGCGGCATTGCCGACGTTTCAGGTGACATCAGGGTCGAAATTACCCTTTCCGACCAGCCATGTTTTTGCGACGATTAATTTTGGCGGCAATACCACCCTGTACACCAAAACCTGCCAGCTGGCGACACCCGATATAGACGTGGACTTAGGCCAGCATCCGGTAACAGACTTTGGTGGACCCGGTACTGCAACCGGATGGAAAAATTTCGATATTGTCCTGAGAGACTGCCCGCCGTTCTATGGTTATGGTGACTACACCTATCGGCAATTTAGTGGCCAGACAATAGACAAAAGCACAGAGAATGAGGTTAGCATTCGTTTTGTCAGCGCGAATGGTACTGTCGACGGCAACCCGTTGCTGGCTAAGATTAATCAGGAGCCCAGTGCGGCGAGAGGTGTGGGGATAGAGCTTTCTCAGAGAGAGAATTCAGACAGTATTGCGCTGGATGGCTCCGGAGGATTCCCCCTGCTGAATCTTTCTAAAGATGATAATGCCACCTATACCATTCCCCTGAAAGCCCGGTATGTACAGACGGAGTCGACGGTGGGAGCAGGTAAGGCAAATGGCTCGGTCGTCTTTACCATCACTTATCAGTAGAAGACTCTAATCTGATGACGGTAACTCTTTGACGGATTGAATGAATGCAGCATTGCTGCCATCACTCGGAATTATTGGTATGTTCAGACATTTTTTATGGAGCAGTCTGTTATTTCTGATGAGTACGGACGCGGTTTTTGCAGGCATTGTGGTCACAGGGACACGCTTCGTTTACCCGGAAAAAGAGAAAGAAGTGACGGTGAAAATCGACAATGTCGGGCAAAAACCTGCCCTGGCCCAGGTCTGGATTGACGCCGGTGACCCGGATGCCACGCCGGAGACCGCCCGGGCGCCCTTCACCCTCACGCCCCCCATCAACCGGATTAACGCCGGCAAGGGACAGACGTTACGCATGATGTACACCGGTGAGGCCCTGCCCCGCGACAAAGAGTCATTATTCTGGCTCAACGTCCTGGAAATACCGGCCTCCCGCAAGGACAAAAACAACCAGCTCCAGCTGGCCGTCCGTTCCCGGCTCAAGATTTTCTACCGTCCTCAGGGGCTGGCCGGCAGCGCGGATGCCGCAGGAAAGTCGGTCACCTGGAAAAAAGTCAGCGGAGGTATAGAGGGTTATAATCCCACCCCCTACTTTGTCTCTGTAGCGCGTATCACGCAGGACAAGGAGGGCAAAGTGCCTGTGGCCGACGGCGGGATGATGGCCCCGGGCGGGAAGACCCTTTTCCGGACAAACAAAAGTGCCGCCACGATTTACCCGGCTTATATCAGCGATGAGGGCGGTATCGAACCGCTGGCACAGCGTGTGGTAAACGGAGGCATGCCATAATCAGCCCCGAAGACACCGCGATGATATGACGGAAGACAAAAGAAAGATATTACAGGAATAACAAGGTAATGACGGCTGAACTTCTTCCCTGACCGGTCTGAAGCCTGACCTGCCGGCGAAATAAATGACAGTGATGATGAAAAAGAGGGGGGGCTGTTAATCCCCGGAGGGGATCAGGATTCCTGCCCCTTTCAGCGAGGGGAGTACACCTATCTGTCTTCATCTGAGTATTAACTCAACATGCTGAAAGGTCAGATACAGAGCAATAACTTTCCCTGTAAAAATTTTAGCCCGCCAGGAAAATAAAAAATCAGGGCAGTCCTGCGCCGAAGATGACAGCCTGTTTTTCCGGACATTGTCCGGAGCGTTTACTCCGGGTTTCTGTTAACGTGAATGACAGAGAACCAACGGTCATCACGTAATAATACAGTGTATGTCATGAATTAACATACTGACTGCATATTATTCATATCAACGTCACTTCAGTAAAGAAGTCGGAGCAAGAATGAAACCCATCCTGGGCCTGAAGTTATACGCCTTTCTTACAGGGAGTCTATTTTTTCTGTTTTCAGGTATGGCTGAGGCAACAATTACGTGCCTTCCTGAAAATACACGAACAGATACGTTACAGATTAAACCGTTAAACATTTCTGCCGGCCCGGATCTGCCGCCGGGAACCGTACTCTACCGGGGGACATGGCGCGAGACAGACTGGACAAACCTGATTCAGTGCCAGACAACAAGCACAAACGGTGAGTCAGGAAGTGTTAATTATAATCTGGGCATTGAAACCGCTCCCTATCCTCTTTCCACATGGTCTGGCTCACCCTATGGAGGGAAAGTCTACACCACTAATATTCCAGGAGTCGGGATCGCTGTATGGTATTCGTTTAAAGCGGTGACAACATCTTCACCACTGATCACCTCCGCAAACATTGATATAACCGTTCAAAACTCCGGAACGACGCTCAGGCTTTCGGTTAGCAGTGCATTTGATTTTTCACTGGTGAAAATCGGGGATACCCCGCCGGGAAACTATACGATACAGGCATCCAGTTTTCCTGTTGTGAAACGTTTTTTTACGGCAAACAGCACAAACATCAAAGGCCTGCCTGCTACTGTAAGAACAATAGTATTCTCCGGATCACTGAATGTTTCGGCACAAACCTGTACCACGCCGGATGTGAACGTTCATCTGGGATCTCATGATGTGTCAACGCTTACCGGTGTTGGCTCTGCGACGCCATGGGTTGATTCATCGATTAAACTGACAGACTGTCCGACTTTCCGGGGATATTACCCTGAATCTAATCCCGTTAATTTATCGACAGGCGCAATACCGGCATCGACAGGTAACAAATTCAGCGTCACGCTTTCACCGGTCAACAGCATTCTGAATGCAGCAAATGGTATTATGGCTGTCACCCCTTCAGCGAATGCAGCAACCGGGGTGGGGATTCAGATTGCTCATGGCGCGACCTCCACAACCGGTCCGGTTCCCTTTAATCTGGCTGCCTCAGCTAATATGGATCTTCCGAAAAATGGTGTCGGCACAATAATTTATCCACTGGCTGCCCGTTATATAAAGACGGATACCAGTGTAACGCCAGGGCCCGCTGATGGCCGGATTATTTTCACAATCAATTACTACTGACGACCTGCAGACAGGCTATTCAGATAAAATATGACGGAAACAATTTCTTGTCACTGCCTGAAGATTTGCTGACCTGACCGGGTTAAAAATAGTCAGTCAGTACTGTCGGTTTATTAACGGGGTCTGATACTCTGTTGAACGAAAACTCATTTCAGGTGAGAAAGGGTATCTGAATATTCGATGAACGGACTGCTGTACCCGTTAAATGCCCTTTACCGAATAAAAATACACGTTATAAGCCTGTTTTCACTGTCCGTAATGCATTCATTTATCAGACATAAACATCCCTGATGTGAAAAATCAGTGCCACTGAGCATCAGGTCCTTTATTCTGTATCTCCGGAGTGTTTCAGCGAATTTTGAAAATCATCGTCCATACCCTTAACCGTGTAACACGGAGATTTCGTCAGTTTCCCACGAATATCTGTACACGCCAGTTCCCCGCAAGCGTCGGGACAGCTTATTCCTGGTTCCGTCGCTCCACGGTGCCAGGTTCACAACAAAGGCACATCATTCACATGGGAACTAACCGTTCCGCTCTGTTATTGAAATTTAAGTAAATAATTCTTGTTATTGATGCATGACCAGCAATAATGCATTTTTGTTATAAGTATGCTGTAATTATTCTGAATCTGGCATTAATATTTATTCTTTCCTTCTCAGATCCGAAAACCGGTAATTCCGGATCTTCGTTCCTGTCCCCGACGCGCAGCGGCCCTGAAACACAACATGTGCCACTCCATAAGCTGAAAATTCTTCTATATAGTGTTTACTCCCTGGCCCGCGACCCGGCACGCAGCAGCAAAAACCCGGGCTTCGCTGACTTCCTGATCGTGGTAGACTTCCGGAAACCGTTAAATAACGGAAAAGTCGGATCTACCGGAACTGGCCATCCGGTAATTTATCAGTGTGTCTATATGTATGGTTATTATAAGCATAGTAATATTATTACTAAGTTAATATTATTAGATAAACAGTCATGTGAGTGACTGTTACAAGGCAGGTACAATCACTTGCGCTGAGCGTCATAATTACAGATGGTGACTATTTTCACGGTAAGGATCTAAACGATGGGCGACAGGAAAATAGTGGATATGACGAATATGTACAGAGCGCTGAAGGCGCTCGGGCATAATCGTATCTGGCTGCAGATCATCAGCTCAGGTGACAGATCCATGGTGACGTATGAAAACCGGCGCCTTGCCCGGTTTGACCGCAACCTGCGGACATGGCGTTTCATGAAAAATGCCGACCTGGTGGATGACTGGCCGGTGGGAAGCGAACCTGACGGCGACGGACTGACGGAGCTGACAGAGGAAGATGAACAACTTTTTTATCTGACGCTGGAGCACGGCTGAAAATGCGGTTAATCACTGATGGCGGGATTACATCATTGATGGCGAGGTTCAAATGGGAAGTATGAAAGAACTGCTGTTTGAAATGCAGGAGGAACGGCGTGACGAATGGATTGCAGAAAATTATCCGGATGCTGAGGAAGGAACTCCTGAATGGGATGCGGCAGCACAGGAATACAGCTGGTTTCAGGACTGGATGGATGAGGCAGCCGAACAGCAGTGTTTTGAAGCTTCACTGACCAGTATTCCTGACCGCCTGCAGGATGCAAAGGCTGAACTGGATGAGTTAGAGAGCCTGCTGCAGTTCAACCAACCCAGGATTATCGAGCGGATGGCTTATGTTCATTGCGTGAGTGTACTGGACAGCTTTCTGATGTACAGCGCCAGGGCACTTCTTAATCATCCTCCACATTTGCGGATATTTCTGCAGGCAGCTGATTCGCTGATTGCTAATAAGGAAGACAGAAGAAAATTACGTGCTTCCAAATGGGTCGAGCAGGAGCCGGATACAGTCACTCCTGAGAAGGTTTACACCTGGCGAGCTCAGTCTCTTGTGGCGAAGAAAACGTTTCAGAGCCACAAAGTAATAGGTCTGTATTTTTCAACAATGCTGACAACACCGCATGAGTGGCCGTTGCAGGAACTTGAGGGGGTAATTAAGGTCCGAAACGCACTGGTACACCGTAATGGGGTTACCAAATCTCTTGAACCTATATATATCAGCCAGGGGAGTGTGCAAATTGCTATCAGCACAGTACGTAATTTTATTAGCGTGGCGGCTGAAACCCTTCTACAGGAGGATGCACTATACAGGATGAATGATGGCATATTCTGATATCACCACCGTGACACAATTCATGAACATTTTCATACGGGGTAATGTCGATGACTTCACTTCCCACTAGTTTTATACCAATAAGCAACACATCATTACCTGTTGCCATCGACTACCCGGCCGCGCTGGCCCTGCGTCAGATGGCCCTTGTTCAGGATGAACTACCGAAATATCTGCTGGCGCCGGAAGTCAGCGCCCTGCTCCATTACGTGCCCGACCTTCACCGCAAGATGTTGCTGGCCACCCTCTGGAATACGGGCGCCCGGATAAACGAGGCGCTTGCCCTGTCGCGGAGTGATTTTTCGCTGACGCCATCGTATCCGTTCGTGCAGCTGGCCACACTCAAGCAGCGCACCGAGAAAGCGGCCAGAACAGCCGGTCGTGCCCCTGCAGACAGTCAGGCCCACCGTCTGGTGCCTCTCTCCGATCACCAGTACGTCAGCCAGCTGCAGATGATGGTGGCCACCCTGAAAATTCCTCTCGAGCGTCGCAACAAGCGGACCGGCCGAACCGAGAAGGCCCGCATCTGGGAGATTACCGACCGTACCGTACGCACCTGGCTGAATGAAGCCGTTGATGCAGCTGCTGCTGATGGCGTCACATTCTCGATAACGGTGACACCGCACACGTTCCGGCACAGTTACGCCATGCACATGCTGTATGCCGGCATTCCACTGAAGGTGTTGCAGTCTCTGATGGGGCATAAATCGATTAGCTCGACGGAGGTCTACACGAAAGTGTTTGCGCTCGATGTGGCGGCACGCCACCGTGTTCAGTTCCAGATGCCGGGGACCGAGGCGGTGGCGATGCTGAAAGAACGGATTTAACGGCTACAGACTGACGCGCCGCAGGCTTGTCCAACCCCTTGCCTGTCCAGAAGCGAGTTCTGAACAGACAAGGGGTTCAGAATGAAATGCCGGGGAGGTACTTTGCCTCATCCGGGCACTTATCACGTTCTCAGGAGGGATGAATCAGTGGCGTATCTGCGCCAGGTCGTCTTCCGTCAGACCGGTCATTTGCATGACGGTACTGCGGTCAATACCGCTCCTGAGCATGGTACGGGCAACTTCCAGCTTGCCTTCATTGCGGCCTTTTTCAATACCACGTTGTTCACCCAACTGGATGCCCTTCTCTATCCCCTGCTGGATACCCTTCTCAATACCTTTTTGCTCGAGCTGTTGTGCGATGGTCATAAGTGCGTCCCCGTGTTGCGGCACACGCAGTGCCAGTTCGCGTACAAAGGCTTCGGCGTCGGCTGTTTCGCCTGCCTGGACTATATAGTGTACCAGCGAAATCACCTGGGATGAAGACAGATAGCCGGCCAGCAAAATGGGCGCCAGCCGGTCAACCAGTTCAGCGAGGTCGCGCTGGTGAATGTGTTTCTGCAGTAAGGTCAGGGCTGCCATACTGCGGTGGCCGGCGATGTCATCATCCGGAATAACGGTCACATCAACCAGCGGGAAAGCGCTGCTGTAGAGGTTGCCTGCCAGCACGGGGTCGTCAAACTCATCCAGCCAGCGGGTGGAGTACGGATAGGGGCTGCGCTTCCCGGTATAGAAAAGGACCGGTATCACCAGGGGCAACTTCTTATGGCCCGCTTCCAGATGGCGCTGCATGGCGGCTACCGCGTAACGTATCAGGCGAAAAGCCATATGTTTGTCGGGCGACGACTGGTGCTCAATGAGCACGTGGACGTAGCCATCCCCGGCGGTGGTTTTCAGGCTGTAGAGAACGTCACTGAAATACTGGCGGAGGTCATCCTCAACAAACGAGCCGGATTCCAGCTTCAGCGTCGTGAGGTCACAGATGGCACGCAGTTCTGCCGGAAGGTGCAGCTCCATAAAATCCCGGGCTATTTCCGGCTGCGTCAGGAACTGCCTGAACGTGGCATCGTGAGGAGTGGGTGTGCTGTTTTTCTTCTTCATCAGCCCTGGCTCTGAAACATGACCCGGATATGCTATCACAGGCAGGGGCGGCACATAATGGCCTGGCGGATGATAAGCTCTTTCTTTCCAGACCCCCTTATCTCCTTAAGCTCTGCAGTGTGGTGACTCTCCCGCCCAACGAAAATTCACCGCTCTTCGGTGAGCGATCATTGTATCCGGGCCGCGCCTTTTTCTGCAGGACAATTTTCAGTGAGAACTGTTCAGTCACGCCCTGACTCTTCAGTTATTACGCTGAGTGATTTTAACTCTGCAGGTTTGTTATTTATGATTTAATCTTTATCAGAACGTTTACAGACCTGTCAGGGGAGTTAAATGCTTCATTCATACACCGGGCACGCTTATAAGCTCGCAGAATGAAACTAAAATAACGCCGGATTAGTTTGCATTTATCTTTTTACTGACTCCCGGAACAGATATCAATGGATATCTGCTCTTTTATACCGTCTTGTACTCCTGCAGGTCATGATGATAACTTCATTGCTGAGCCCAGAGCGTTTATGTGTCTGTTGCGGGAAGTCCTCCGGAGGTTATTTTATCAGGCAGGAGATCTTTCCACTGGTAATACCTTTCCGTATCCTTATCGTCCTCCCGCTCTCCTCATCCGGTGCCACCCGGCATTATCAC
Organism: Klebsiella sp. BDA134-6; assembly: GCF_015601345.1. NCBI lineage: Bacteria > Pseudomonadati > Pseudomonadota > Gammaproteobacteria > Enterobacterales > Enterobacteriaceae > Klebsiella > Klebsiella sp. BDA134-6. Next base: position 33,222 of record NZ_CP064785.1, on the reverse strand, counting down.
CCTGCGGGTTTCTCTGTTTATTCTTTTCTCTGTTTCACTCTCCCCCGGCTATTTCACATGCTTCCACACTTCCGCCGGCACCTTATCATACAGCCGGTTCATCACCATTTCTGCCCGCCGGTGGTCCAGCGCCGCGTAAAAAACCTCCAGCTCATCCTCCGTCAGCGTGTATTTATTTTTATCCGTCACCTTTTCCAGCGTCTCCGCCGTCGTGCACCGCCGCAGACGGTATATCCAGTCCTGTTTTGTCATCACTCTGCTTTCACTCCGGTATTATTCAGCTTATTATCTTATTTTTCCCGCCCTCCCCCTGTCCACTCCCGTTTTATCCCGGGGTATCCGGGTCCCGGCATTATCAGATTTTTCCTCCGCACCCGCCAGCGCTCAGCATCGCCACCTGTTAATTCTTCCGTAATACCGACTTATTTGCGCAACAGTTAATTAACATTCAGGCCGGATATATTCTCCCCCAACGCTTATTGCACCGTTTTTTTCTTATATCAGGTCTGATAAGGGTTTTTGCACGCGTTTCACGATATCTGTATCTGTCTGATTTTACAGTGTTATTACCGGTATCATTCATCGCATTATTGTAACACCGGCTTCACATCCCTTTTTTTTGCTTATCAATAATTACGGTGAATGAAAAAGGTTTTTCCTCCCCCTCTGAGGCCCTATACTTATTTCACAGCAAAACCTTCATTCGAAAATATTTTATGTTTTCTGACTGACTACCGGGTTTCACTTTTACTCCTGGATGACAGGGATTGATATGCATCATTAAGATGTTAATGTCGCGGATTGCGTTTTTATACAGCATAAATACCTGATGAAGGTGGTGGTTATGGCGGTTTATGGTCACTGATGTGTCTTATTGATAACGGATTTTATTTATATAGAATCCGCCACATTGGTGAAACTTAATATCAAGCGAGAGGTACGCCGGTGATGACAAAAAATCCGGGCCATTTACAGCAGGCGCTTTACGGATACAGTATCGGGGATAATCTCCAGTACCGTATTTCCCCGGCCCTGCTGATTAATACTCTCTCCGGTGTCAGCCTGCGTCTGCGGCCCACCATGGCGCGGCTGCTGCAGTATATTCTCAATCATGCCGGTAATCACATGATTGAAGACCGGGATATTATGGCAGAGGTGTTTGATAATTACGGCCTGAAGTGCAGCAAGCAGCGCCTCTGGCATTCCGTCAACACCCTCAGGACCGTCTTTATGAAGTGCGGCTTTGTTCAGCCTTTTTTATACCGGGTCAACAACAGCGGCTTTATTATCTCCGGCGTGGAAATCGGCGTCCTGATGCATTACCCCATCCGGGATATCGGTATTATTCTCCCGCTGGAACCGCAGCACTGAGCGTGAATATTATTTTCACTCACCCGTGCTCGTCAGTATTTACTGAAACAAGATGAATTATGCCGGACCGCCGGATAAAGAAAGCAGTGGCGTCTTTATTTTAACGCGTATCTTCCGTCATTTTTTGTAACGGCAGCATGAAGCCGGGGCAGGGTTCGCTTTGCCTGAATCATGGTTAACCACGAATCATTCATTAAGGACAATATTATGAAAAAGTCAGTCATCAGCGCGTCCCTGTTCGCTATCCTGAGCGCGGCCACCCTGTCTGCCCAGGCAGCCTCCACCGGCACCATCACCTTCAACGGTGAGCTGACCGACACCACCTGTGAAGTGGACATCAACGGCCAGGGCTCTGACGCCACCATCGTGCTGCCGACCGTCGGCGTGAACCAGCTGACCGCCGCCGGCAACACCACCGGGCGCACCTCGTTCAACATGAACGTCTCTAAGTGCGTTATCGGCACCGAAGGCGGCCACTCCAAAGTCTCGGCGTTCTTCCAGCCGGGCAACACCGTTGACCTCAGCACCGGTCGCCTGAAAAACGTCAGCGGCTCCGCCACTAACGTTGACCTGCGCCTGCTGGACGCGTCCAACAGCTACGCCCCGATCAACGTCGGTAACACCGACCAGGTGAACGGCATGGCCTACGTCGACATCCAGACTGACGGCACCGCCTTCCTGCCGTACGCGGTCGAGTACTACGCCAACGCCCAGACCACGCCGGGTACCGTGACCAGCAGCGTCGTCTACAACCTGCAGTACAAGTAATCCGTATCCCGGGGGGAGTCTCTCCCCCCGCCATTCAGGAGTATGTTATGGCCTCTTCAGCCCTTATCCGCACGTTCTCTGCTGCTGTCTGTCTGCTGACCGCGGTCATCTCTCTTCCGGCACCGGCGAGCGTCATCGTCAACGGCACCCGTGTGGTCTACGCCGGCGGCGAGCGGGAGGTGGCCGTGCGCCTCACCAACACCGGCACCCTGCCGGTCCTGGTCCAGAGCTGGATCGACGACGGAGACATAAACGCCACCCCCGACCGGCTGCGCACCCCGTTCACCCTGACCCCTCCGGTGAACCGCATCAACGCTGACAAGAGCCAGACCCTGCGCATCAGCTACACCGGCTCCCCGGCCCTGGTGCAGGACAGGGAATCCGTTTACTGGCTGAACGTGCTCGAAGTCCCGGCCCTGAAAAAGAATGAAAAAGACAACCGGCTTCAGGTGGCGTTCCGCACCCGCATCAAACTCTTCTACCGCCCGGCAGCCCTGGCTGACCGCGCAAAAGCCAGCGAGGCGGCTGACCGCCTGACCTGGTCGGTGGCGGGCAGCACGCTCACCGCCAGCAACGCATCACCCTATTTTGTCTCCCTGGTCTCGGTCTCCGTGAAGGGCGCCGGGAACCGGGGGTCCGTGGAGGGCGAGATGGTGCCGCCGAAGGGCCGCCAGACCTTCACCCTGCCGGCCGGCGTGCGCGCCGGGGCCGGCACCGTCCTGACGTACGAGTACGTCAACGACTGGGGTGCCCTCCGTCAGGTCGATTACACCCTGTAACCCGGCCTCTTTTTTACAGCGTCTTCACGAGGAAACAGCGTCATGCGCCTGCAGTATTCATGCATTGCCCTCGCGGTCATGGCGGCCGTGATGAGCCCGACCCTGGCGGCGGCCGGGAACGAGGACCTGACGTTCGATCCGGTCTTCCTCAGCACCGGCGGGACGGAGAAAATCGACCTGTCGCGCTTTGAGAGCGGCAGCGCGGCCTCCCCGGGCACCTGGTCCACGGATATCTTCGTTAACGGCGAGAGCGTGGCGCACGAGAAAGTGGTGTTCGCCGCGCAGGCGGACGGGCAGGTGCGCCCCTGCCTCACCGCGGAGCTGATTAAAAACCTGAACCTCAACTTTGACCGGGTGCCCGGGAGTTTCACCGACGCGCTGCGGGAGAAACAGGCATGCTATGACCTGCCGGCCCTGCTGCCGGGGGTGAGCGTGACGTTCGACTCCTCGGTCCAGCGCCTGGACATTGAAATCCCCCAGGCGATGATGCGCAACACCGCCCGGGGCTACGTCAGCCCGGCGCTGTGGGACACCGGTATCCCGGCGGCCCTGCTGGGCTATAACGCCAGCACCTACACCACCCGCTCACGCGGGCGGGACTACACCTCGTCGTACATTGGCCTGAACGCGGGCCTTAACCTCGGCGGATGGTACTTCCGCCACGACGGAAGCTACATCCGTCAGCAGGGGGCCGGGGGAAAATACCAGTCGACCAACAACTACGTCCAGAAGGACATCGCCTCCATCCTGGGCCGGGTGCTGGCCGGGGAGACCTCCACCGGCGGGCAGCTCTTCGACACCCTGCCGTTCCGCGGGGTGGAGCTGGTCAGCGACGACCGGATGCTGCCCCAGTCGCGGCGCGGCTACGCCCCGGACATCCGGGGTATCGCCCGGACCAACGCCCGGGTCACCGTGCGCCAGAACGACCGCATCATCTATGAGACCACGGTGCCGCCGGGGGCCTTCAGCATCGAGGACCTGTACCCGACCGGCTACGGCGGCAACCTTGACGTGACGGTGACCGAGGCGGACGGGAGCGTGCAGACGTTCCAGGTGCCCTTCGCCTCCGTGACCCAGCTGCTGCGCCCGGGCGCCCACCGCTATGACGTGGTGGCCGGGCGGCTCAATGACCCGAGCCTGTCGTTTAACCCGACGCTCTACCAGGCGACCTACCAGCGGGGGCTGACCAACAGCCTGACCGGCTACGCCGGCCTGCAGGGCAGCGGCGCGGCCTACTACGCCATCCAGCTGGGGATGGCCATCAGCACCGCCATCGGGGCCTTCTCGGCGGACATCACCCAGGCGCGGGTGCACCTGGAGACCACGGAGAAGCCGTCGAACAGCGGGCAGAGCTACCAGATAAGCTACAGCAAGTACCTCCCGGAGACGGACAGCAACCTGACCATCGCGGCCTACCGCTTCTCGACGTCGGGCTATTACGACTACCAGACCGCGATGCGCGCCATCGATGAGGAGAAGCGCGGCGGCGTGGCCTCGGGGATCTGGCGGCCGAAGAACCGCCTGAACGTCACCATGAACCAGGGGCTCGGTCCCGGGTGGGGACAGATTTACCTGACGGGCTACACCCAGGATTACTGGAACAACAGCAAGTCGGACATCCAGTACCAGGCGGGCTACAGCAACAACATCGGGCGGGTGAACTACAACCTCAGCGCCGGCCGCGTGCGCAACTACAGCGGGAAGATGGAGAACAACTTCCTGCTGAACATCTCGGCCCCGCTGGGCGGGTATGACCAGAAGCACGTGCCGATGCTGACGGCGAGCCTGAACAAGAGCGGCAACGGACGGACCGGGGAGCAGATAGGGCTGTCGGGGAGCTACGGCGAGGACAACCAGTATAACTACGGCCTGACCGCGGCGAACTATAACCAGGGGACCGGGAGCAGCATGACGGCGAGCGGCGGGTGGCGGACGCCCTACTCTCACCTGACGGCAAGCTACGGCGCCGGGAAGCACTACCAGAACACCAGTCTGGGGGCGAGCGGGACGGTGATAGCGTGGCAGAACGGTATCGTGGCGACGCCGTACACCGGGGACACCTTCGCGGTGGTGGAGGCGAAGGAGGCGAAAGGCGCGAAGGTCGGGGGCTACCCGGGCCTGAAAATCGACCGCTTCGGGCACGCGGCCATCCCGTACCTGACGCCGTATGAGATGAACGAAATCAGCATCGACCCGAAAGGGCTGCCGCAGGAGGTGGAGCTCAGCAACACCACCGAGAAGGTGGCGCCGCACTGGGGTGCCGTGAGTAAGGTGACGTTCGGCACCCGTAAGGGGTATCCGCTGCTCATCAGCGCGACGGACGCGAAGGGCCAGCCGCTGCCGTTCGGGGCGGAGGTGACGGCGGCCGGCGGGATGAACGTGGGCAGCGTGGGCCAGTCGGGGCAGATATATGCGCTGACGGAGACGGCATCGGGTGTGCTGACGGTGAAATGGGGCAGCGGCGCGGGTGAGCAGTGCCGGCTGGACTACCGGACCACGGAGGAGAAGCCGGCGGGCGGGTTCAGGAAGCTGACGGCGGTGTGCCGGTGACGGACGGAGGAAACAGCATGGAGAAGAGGATGAGGCCGGGACCGCGGGTGTCGGTGGAGACGGTGACGCCGGACCCGTATCTGGCACGGGCGCTGCGGGTGCTCAGTGACGAGGGTCTGGGGTGGCTGCAGCGGGCGGCTCCGGCAGAGGAGGAAGCGGTCCGGGTGGTGCTGGTTGACACGGCGTGCCTGTGGGGTCCGGCGGAAGCGCGGAAGGGACTGCTGTCGCGTATCCGTGAGGCGGATGCGTACGGGTTCATGTCGTACTCGGGGGCGAGCTTCGACGGTGTGCCGCACCTGCGTCTGGACGGTCCGGTGGCGGAGGTCCGGCGAGAGCTGGTGCGTCTGGTGACGGGTCTGGCGACGGGGTCGCTGCCGGGGACGCCGGCGCTGTTCTCGCGGCTGAGCGCGTCGGAGCGTCATCTGGTGCTGTTCCTGACGTGCGGTTACGGTATCCGGGACATGCATGAGGCGCTGGGTCTGAACGTGAAGAGCGTGTACCGGATGCGGACGGAAGTGATGAAGAAGTACCGTCTGGCGAACCGGCGTGAGCTGTATGCCCTGCTGCGGGTGTATGACTTTATGCGGGAGCTGAAGGCGGTCGGGGTGCGCCCGGCGCCGGTGCAGGCGCTGCGGAGTCTGCGGGACACCCTCGCGCTGTGAGCGGCGACGGATGCGGCCGGTTATCCGGATGAACACACCGCGGCATGCGGTCAGAGAGGCAGAGATGAAAAAAATGCGGATGAAGACACACGCGCGGTCCGGTGGCGTTAAGCGGCTGCTGTCCGGGATACTGGTCCTGAGCGGGCTGTTCTCCGGGGCGGCTCAGGCGATAGAATGTGAATTTACCAGTCAACACGGATGGAATTTGACGGACAACGTCCCAGTCCTAGGTAATGGATTATCGACTGTAGGGGAAGATCTTCCGATAGGAGGAATTATATATTCCAGTTCTATATTTAAATCAAGAGGACAGTATATCCAATACACCTGTAATGAATTCGTGACTGCTATGATATATAGAAACCTTGAGGTTGTAACAATGCCTCTTGGTCCTCCTGTAATATCCGGGGGGGAGGCTATTTACCCTACAAATGTAACAGGTGTAGGCGTATCATTTAGTATATGGAGTTTCAACAATACAGCAACTACCTTCCCTGATTACTGGGAAGGTGATTACACTGTGGGACAAGGGCTTATATTAAACATTAATCCGTCACAACAAGTAGCATATAAGTTAATCAAAACAGGGCCGGTAGATAAGACTGGTATACAAAAAATATCAGCATCATCATTTCCTACCTTCAGGATAAGATTAGGGGCAAAAACACCTGTTGCCGACGAAAAAAATGTATTAACAATACAGTTTCAGGGAGATATAACACTGCACACTAAAACCTGTCAGATATCGGCTCCCCAAATAGATGTAGATCTGGGTAGTCATGAAGTGAATGGCTTCACCGGACCAGGAACAGTTACACCATGGAAAAAGTTTGATATAAGACTGGTCGACTGTCCTCCTTTTTACGGTTATGGATTCTACGATATGTGGATGAATGATTTACACAGTGAAACAGTACCAAACAAGGTAGCATTAACTTTTAACAGTGCCTATGGGACTGTATCAAACAATACTAAATTAGCCAAAATCGAGAGTGGTCCAAATGCAGCTTCGGGCGTAGGGATTGAGTTGTCACAGGCAGATGACAGCACCAGCATCTCGCTGGATGGTTCATCAGGATTTGAACTGAAAAATCTGAACACTAATGATAATAACACATATGTTATCCCTATGCAGGCTAGGTATGTTCAGTATGAAAGTGAAGTAAAGGCCGGGCTGGCAAAAGGTGCCGTAGTTTTTACCGTAACATATCAATAACGTGAAAACAGATTAACAGTTAAATCTTTAAATCTTTGTATTCAAATATATTAACAGGCTGGAAATTATGCATTTAAAAATTTTGTTTCTTTATAAATTTCTAATCTGTATGACTGTTTTCATGGCATCCGCTTACGCAGATATAGTTATTACCGGCACCCGCTTTGTTTACCCGGAAAAAGAGAAAGAAGTGACGGTGAAAATCGACAATGTCGGGCAAAAACCCGCCCTGGCCCAGGTCTGGATTGATGCCGGTGACCCGGATGCCACGCCGGAGACCGCCCGGGCGCCCTTCACCCTCACGCCCCCCATCAACCGGATTAACGCCGGCAAGGGACAGACGTTACGTATGATGTACACCGGTGAGGCCCTGCCCCGCGACAAAGAGTCATTATTCTGGCTCAACGTCCTGGAAATACCGGCCTCCCGCAAGGACAAAAACAACCAGCTCCAGCTGGCCGTCCGTTCCCGGCTCAAGATTTTCTACCGTCCTCAGGGGCTGGCCGGCAGCGCGAATGCCGCAGGAAAGTCGGTCACCTGGAAAAAAGTCAGCGGAGGTATAGAGGGTTATAATCCCACCCCCTACTTTGTCTCTGTAGCGCGTATCACGCAGGACAAGGAGGGCAAAGTGCCGGTGGCCGACGGCGGGATGATGGCCCCGGGCGGGAAGACCCTTTTCCGGACAAACAAAAGTGCCGCCACGATTTACCCGGCTTACATCAGCGATGAGGGCGGTATCGAACCGCTGGCACAGCGTGTGGTCCCCTGAACCGAACATCCAGTCTGCTGAAACCGAATATCCGGTACACTTCCGTGCGGGGACAGCTAATCAACGCTGGCGCAGACTCTGATGACCGTCATTTTTGACACGCCAGCCAGACGGGCTGTTTCTCGTAGCGATTTTCCATTGACCAGGCGCAGAGTGCGGATTAATGGTTCTGTCGCATTAATGGCAAAGGGGCGGCAGAAGTTGCACTGATTGTTTTTCAGGCAGCCAACAGATAAAATTGTTCTGCGGGTGACAATCTATCACTGTGCGAATGTTGATACTGCCCTTTACGTATCATGTGAATCAGCTCGATGCCGGTCAGAAGGGTCTGTGCACTGCGAAATGATTTGAATCCCTGCATCTGACGTATCCTGCGTTTGATATTGCGGTGATCCTGCTCTACCAGGTTATTCAGATACTTGTTTTGCCTGATGGTGATGCTTTCCTCTGCGGATTTGTCGGCATTGAGCATGGCCAGAGCGACGGTATTGGCGCCACTTTTATCTATGGTCACCACTTCGGGCTCGCCGTGGTGGCTGATGGCTTTGCGGAAGAAGCGCAGCGCTGCTGCCGCATCCCGTCTGGCGGTAAGCAGGAAATCGATGGTCTTCCCCATGCTGTCGACGGCGCGGTACAAATGTAAGTATTCCGGCAAAACGGCCCATTCACTTTTAGAGATCCTCCGGCATAATCAATCTGCCAACAAAGGAGATCGCTATTCGTAAAGCCCGTTTTACTGAGCATCAGATCATTGCCGTAATTAAATCGGTTGAAGCCGGACGAACTGTTAAAGATGTCTGCCGGGAGGCCGGTATCTTTGAGGCCACCTACTACAACTGGAAGTCCAGATACGGCGGCATGGAGGCTTCTGATATTAAAAAGATCAAGGATCTTGAGGACGAGAATCGGCGTCTCAAACAGATGTTTGCCGACCTGAGCCTTGAGAACCGGGCGCTGAAAGACGTTATCGAAAAAAAGCTTTAAAACCAGCCTTTAAGCGTGAGCTGGTCACTCATCTGATAACAACATTTGGACTCAGTATCCGTCAGGCCTGCCGGAGTCTGAACCTGAGCAGAACGGTTTACCATTACCGTCCGGATACCACGCGTGACGAACCCGTTATTGTCGCGTTGCAGGCAATGGCAGAGCGATACCCACGGTACGGTTTTCCAAAACTTTTCCAGGTTCTGCGGCGGCAGGGATACCCGTGGAATCACAAAAGGATCCATCGTATTTATTGTCTGCTGAAGCTGAATTTTCGCCGTAAAGGCAAACAACGGTTGCCAGTGCGTAATCCCTCGCCACTGGCCACACCGGAAGCGCTGAACCAGAGCTGGTCTGTCGATTTTATGCATGATGCCCTGGTCTGTGGTCGTCGTTTTCGCACGTTCAATGTCGTTGATGACTTTAACCGTGAGGCGTTGTCGATTGAAATCGATCTGAATCTGCCAGCTCTGCGCGTGATCCGTGTACTCGACAGGATCGCGGCTATCCGGTCAAGCTACGCATGGATAATGGTCCGGAATTTATCTCACTTGTACTGGCTGAATGGGCAGAGCAACATGCAGTAAAACTGGAATTTATTCAGCCGGGTAAGCCGACGCAGAATGCTTTTATTGAGCGCTTTAACCGAACATACCGTACAGAAATACTCGATTTTTATCTGTTCAGAACACTGAATGAAGTGCGGGAAATCACGGCAAGATGGGTGTCAGAATATAACTGTGAACGCCCTCATCAATCACTGAACAATATGACGCCGGAGGAATATCGGCAACACAATCATTTGGCCGGGATCTCAAAAAATGCCTGGAACTAAAACGGGTCTATTTACAGTTCGGTTTAGCCCTGGCAACAGTGCCCGCGATGGCTGCGGGCCTGGCTATGGCTGGCAGCCGTCACGTCGCTGATGCCGCACCCGTTCTGAATATCCTCAAGCGCATTGGGGCGATGGCGGGCGCGGCGCTGGTGACCGCCTGCAATGTCAGATCTGCCCATACCCGGGGGAGCTTAACCGCGTTTCATCACGCCGGGTGGCTACTTACCGGCGGGGCCGTACTGCTCGCGCTTTGCGCATTATTTATGGTGATCCATTCCACTTTAACAACGCCGGAAGAATAAAACCGTTAAATAGAGGACAAATAGCCGCCATCTATATATAAAGTTTGTCCGGTAATATATTTAGCGGCCTCTGAGCTAAGAAATACCACGCTTCCCGCGAGGTCATCTAACTCACCAAATCTCCCAAGGGGGATCTTTTGCTGCATAGTACTACGCCACTGTGCATCTTGATAAAATACTTTCGTCATCTCTGTTTCAAAATATCCCGGCCCGATACCGTTCACCCGAATGTTATGAGCCGCCCATTCCGTACTGAGCGCTTTCGTTAGCCCGACCAATCCCGATTTAGAGCTACCGTAGGCCGCTGCGCCAGATACGCCAACGCAACTGGTTAATGAGCAGAGGTTAATAATAACTCCACCTTTTCCAGTACTAGCCATGGTTTTCGCTACTGCTTGAGCACAGAAAAAAGCCCCTTTCAGGTTGGTCCCGACAATGTTGTCCCAAAGCGCTTCATTTACTTCAAGTGACGGACAAACCTGCTCAATGCCTGCATTATTGATCAGAATATTGATTCTACCGATGCCAGAAATGACCTCAGTAATGCGAGATGTTTGTGTCACATCCAGAAGTAATCCTGTTATTTCAGCACCTTCCAGGGTAAGTGCGTCAACCGCTTTAGTGAGGGTGGCTTGATGCCTGCCAGTTATAATGACGCTGGCTCCTGCCTGTGCAAGAGCTCTGGCGAGGACATAACCAATTCCTCTGGTCGCACCGGTTACCAGGGCTCTTTTTCCTTTTAGCGAAAATGTAGATAACACATTCATTGATTGGTCACCGTTTTGAGATAGTGAGAGTCTCCTGAGATGAGAGACATATAGGCATCCGGTAGCTCATCAAGAGTAATGGGAGGCGCAATCAGCTTTCTTAAATCCTCCGCCAGTGAAGCCATTACCTGCAATGCCTCATTCTGTTCATCTTGGAACACACTACAGCCAATAAGAGTAATCTCTTTTTCAACTACCTTATTAAGATCCAGCTCCTTCGAATGATGAAAAATACCCACGAGGGCAATGCGTCCACCAGACCTGATACTACTCAGGAGATCAATGAGCGCGGCCGGGTGTCCGGAAGCTTCGACGGCGAATGAAAATGTGCCGGGCGGTGAAAGGCCAACAACTGATGAAAGTAATTGATAACGCTGTTTATTAGGTTCCAGTAGCTGAACCCGGCATTTTTTTAGCCGGCTAAGCAGTAATGCGGTTAAGCCGCCTATCGTCCCCCCACCAGCTACACAAACCGTGTCACCTGCAGATGGGTTCAGTTGATTAATCACCCGGAGTGCAACACCCAGAGGCTCACTCAGCACGGCGATATCATCAGGAACACTATCAGGGACAATCAGTAAGTTTTGTAGGGGAAGTATCACTTCTTCAGCGAATCCGCCATCGAATACTTCACCGACAAAGCCTAGTTCTTCACAGAGGTTATTTTCCCCGGCAAGGCAAAAAAAGCAACGTCCACACCATACCCGAGAATCAGCGACGACGCGCATACCGACTCTGAATAGACTTTCGCTTTCGTTAATTTCAGCAATCACTCCGAACAACTCGTGACCGGGCGTAACAGGCAACCGGCTAAACCATTTACCGGTTATGAAATTGTGTAAATCAGATCCGCATATTCCCGCAGCATGTACTTGAACTCTAGCCCATCCCGATTTTAACGTCGGTGGAGCAGAATGCTCTATTTTAACTTCCCTGATACCATATAAGCGTACTGCTTTCATATTAGTTCTCCGTCATAAGAGCGGACATCCATCGGCTAAAATAATCATCCCCATCGCAACCCAGCATGACTGCAATGGAAAAACCTATGGCTGAACTTGTTGCATTATGAACGCTGTCAGAACCACCCCGTAAGTTCATAACTAATGTTGGGCAACAGAAAAGAGCAAGACGCATAATTTGATGCCAGTTATCAGGTAGACATCCCTTTCGTTTCATTTCTGTCAGCAGAGGTTTCCAGTACAATTCCCCTTTGCTTTCAAGGAATGCTTTACGTAAAGGAGTCAGTTGCCAGTCATGGTTGACAGTAAGGGTATTGCCATCTCGCGCTACACTCACGTTATAACGTTCTGCCGCTTCATCCGCTTCATACAGCCAGCAAGGATGAGCAAATATATTATGGAAAGTTGCCTTAATTTCAGCCAGCAACGCTGGAATGGAACTTCCGGCAAAGGCAGGATCAAAACTAACCAGCCTGGGTTTGCTGTGATGGTTTTCATACCATACATTAGCGTTATGGGCATCGCCGTGAGCAACAACGACTCCATGATCTGCTAACCTCTGAGGGTCTAACTCACGACCAGCCTCTAAAAAGAGCTCTCGCAGACTTTTTTCATATGACACGCCATTTATACGCCAGTGGAGACTACTCAGTGTCTGCCAGTCCAACTGCATGTCACCAAGAATAAATTCCTGATTGACATAAAAGCTGGCTACACGACCACCAAGGCCGATGTCATGGCCAGGCGAAACTAGCCGATTCCAGAACAACTGATGAATGGGTTCAGATGCTACTTTCTCAGTTGACGCCATGCGCAAGGTCGGTAACGTATGGGATAAAATGTTGTGATCAGCATAACGTTGAGCTTCGATAACCGGTCCTATTTTCTCCCAGTCCGATTTGGTCTCAATCTCTCGGCAAACATCTGCTAGCCGCTTATCATCGCGAAGCTTATACAGTAGAATTTGGCGTCCAGGTTCTCCGCAGGCGTAGACGGGGATATCTACATCAAAACCGTGATCTCGCAAAAGTGCCGCCCGGTAATATTCTTGAATAGTCTGCTCTTCTCCCTCTTCATGATGATACTTAAAGAAAAAGGAACGGCCATTTACCAATGAAACACGCCCATTCAAAGAATTCAGACTATATTGGTCACGATTAATCTGCAGGCTTAATGTTTGTTCACCAGTAACTTCGGTGATCAGTTGGCTGAGCTTTTCACTGGCCAACTCCCACTTGCCTTCCTGCGTCAACCTGCGCGCTTCCGCTGCATAGGCTGGGCGTAAAAGTTCAGTCATTCTTACTTCCCTTTAGCAAATCCTGGCGAATGTCCGAAACGGCTAAAGCATGCCCAGGGAATCCTTCATACTCTGCAAGGCGTTTAGCTTGCAGTGCCAGATCTTTGTAGCCACTTTTTGTTACATAGGCGATGGAGATTCTCTTGAGGTAATCAAAAACGGAGAGAGGACCAGACGTTTTCGCTGCGCTGTTTGTTGGCAGAACAGCATTAGGGCCAAGTACAAAATTACCCAGAGTGATTGGAGTATGTTCGCCAAGTAATATTTCACCGGCATTACGAATTTTCGTCATTACATCCATAGGTTCCTGTGCAAGTACCTCCAGGTGTTCAGGTGCGTACTGATTTACGAACTCAATAGCTGTAGAGAAATCCTTTGTCAGCACCACACCTCCGTGAGAGCCGCACAAAACTTTCTGGGAGAACTCTGCACGTTTTTCTCCAATTTTTTTCCAGTATATGGGTAATGCGGCAATAGCTTCTTCAGCTACACGAGGGCTAGAAGTTACCAAATAAGCTGATGAATCTGGGCCATGTTCGGATTCTATAAGAAGATCAAGCGCTGCCAGCGCACCATCGATAGAGTCATCAGCCAGAATCAGGCTCTCACTCGGCCCTGCTGGTATACCTGGATCAATTAGGCTTGATAACTGACGTTTCGCAGCCACTACCCATGGGCTGCCAGGTCCTACGATTTTGAGGCATTTTGGTACTGACTGAGTTCCAAACGCGACTGCAGCCACACCTTGTGCGCCACCACATTTATACACATTCTTGATACCAACAAGACGCGCAGCAATCAACGTTGCATCATCGACCCTCCCATCGGGGCCGGGAGGGGTGATTACGACCGGAAGCGGGACTCCCGCCACGATGGCTGGGACTGCTGTCATGATCAGTACGCTCGGGAATGAGCCTTTACCACGAGGAACATAGCAGGCAACAGCATCTATCGGAACATGGCGATCACCGGCAAAAGCCCCCGGTCTCATCTCCTTCCACCACATTTCCTCTGGTTTCTGTGCCTCATGAAATGCACGAACATTTTCGACGGAGAAACGAATTGATTCGATTACCTCCGGGTCAACGCGGGCAAATGCGTCTTCAAACTCTTGCTCTTCTGCCTTTATAGAAAAGGTCTCTGGTCGCACACCATCAAACTCACGAGCGAAACGGATTAGAGCCTGGTCGCCTTCTGACCTAACGGCCTCAATTATCGGCTTGACCTTTTCGATGAAAAATGACAAATCAGATTCTGTGCGTTTGAATAAATGGGTTGGCAGTACTTCGGAATTCGAAAGGTCATGAAATGTCGGAGACATGTTTAATCCTTAACAGTTAATTAGGAGTGTTGATGAATACGGTTCAGTACTTCATGCTGAAGTTCAATGAATTCTGGTTCACGATTTATACCCTCCTGTCGAGGGCGAGATAACTCAACATGGAAAGTGGTGTCTATATATCCTTGACCCATTACCACTATCCGATCGGAAAGCCTGACCGCCTCTTCGATATCATGAGTAACAAACATTACTGTGAGGCGGTGTTTCTCCCAGATTTCGATAAGTAGTTGCTGCATTTGATGGCGAGTCATGGCGTCAAGAGCACCAAACGGTTCATCCATCAGAAGAATCTTAGGTCGGTAGGAAAGTGCTCGAGCAATGGCAACACGTTGCTTCATTCCTCCGGAAAGTTCGCTGGGCCAGTGGTCTGCAGCATTGCCCAGTTTCACGAGTTCAAGATGTTCTTGAGCGATTTCACGGCATCTTCTGGCTGGTGTTCCTGCTGCTTTTAAAGCAAACTCAATATTGCCTCTAGCTGTCAGCCATGGAAGCAGCGTGTATGACTGAAATACCACTCCACGGTCCAGTCCTGGGCCTGTTATTGATTCACCATCAACAAGAACATCACCCTTATCGAAATCCTCCAGACCTGCAGCTATTGACAGCATGGTACTTTTTCCACACCCAGATGAGCCGACAATAGAAACGAACTCGTTATCGTTGAGCGTGAGGTCAATGCCATGCAGAACCTGACGCCGGGTCTTGCCCAATGAGAAACTTTTTTCCAGTTTATTAAGCGTCAAAATTGCCATCAGGAACGTCTCCGGTTGTAACGGAAAAGTACATGCTCAGCTGCACGCATAATTTGATCAGTAATGAGCCCCAGGAAACCAAGCAGGAGTATGTAGCCGATGATCGTATCTGTCTGAAAATAGCGTTGAGAAACGACGATCCGATAGCCAAGCCCAGAAGTTGATGCTACAAGTTCAGCAAGAACAAGCCATGTCCATGCCCATCCAAGACTTATGCGTAATGCATCCCATATCGAGGGTAACGCGGAAGGAATGACAATCTGGAGGAGAGTTTTTCGGTCTGACAAGCCGAGTGTCCTGCCCAAACCGACAAAATCAGATGGAACACGTTTAATCGCATCAATCATCATCAGTACCTGTTGAAAAAAAGTACCGATCCAGATGACTAGAAATTTCTGTATATCATCAGTGCCTGTCCACAAGATGGTAAGGGGGACGAAAGCAACAACTGGCATATAGCGGATAAAGTCAACAAGCGGTTCAACAATCGCCTTGAATAACCCATAGCACCCAGCTAAAACACCAATGATAATTGCCATTAATGACGAAATAGTGAAAGCAATGATCATGCGATAAAGGCTGCTGGCAATATCACTCTGTAACGTTCCGTTTTGCGCAAGAGTTATCATCCGAAGCAGGACATTCTCGATTCCTGGCAGGAAAATGGGTTTAATGGTGCCGCTGGATGTCGCAAGCCACCATATAAGAAGGAGCAGCACGAAAACTGCTACAGAGATTGTCAGGAACTGAGAACGTGTAGGCTCTTTCCCTATGGTTAATAAGTTTGAATACCGCCTTTTTTTGGCATGGACATTTACTTTCTGAGTTTCGAGAGAACTCATAATTCCTCCGTGTGCAAGTCTTCACCACTTATAAAATCAGCGGACAGATCTTTAATGTGGTTATTGCGCATTTGCGAAACGAGTATCGATGGTTTGTTCAGTTGTAATGGGCTGCGTGATAATGCCCGCAGCAGTTGCTGCTTTAAGAATATGGGGGAACGTTTTCGTTGTGAAGTCGTGAGCCAGAAGTGCTTTGTTATCGCTTAGGGTAAAATATTTCACGCCATCGAATGCCGTATTTAAGTCTTCTGGAGTCGTGCCCACTGCTTTAGAGATAATAGCGCGACCTTCTGTCGTATTGGCATTGTAATAGTCTAGCGCTTTACCCCAGGTCTGAATAAGTGCCTTAATGGCATCAGGGTGAGTCTTGATGAAATCGTCACGTATTACCAGAACATCGCTGATCAATCCTGGATCAGAGGAACCACTGTATAGAATCTTAAGATTTGTATCGCTTTTTTGGGCCATGCTCAGATAGGGCTCATACGTCACAGCAACAGGAACCCGTCCTGCTATTATAGCATTCCCTGCTGAAGCGGCAGGCATAGGAACAGGTTTTATATCATTAAAGGATAATCCTTCAGATGCTATGGCACTTCTGAGTAAAATATCACTGGTTGTGCCTTCTTCGTAGGCGACCTGCTTACCTTTGAGATCCTTAATGCTTAAAATATCTTTAGTGGCCAGAATTGCATCTGCGCTATTGCTCTGGTCGAGTAATAGCACAATCTTCACTGGGAGACCTGCGGAAATCATTCCCATCGCGGTATGGGTAGCGATATTAGCAGCGTCTATCTGCCCACTCGCCAGTGCGGCATTAATATCTTTATCCTCAGCGAAATTAATGATCTCGACTTGTTTTAGACCTTCCTTTTCAAAAAGATTTTTAGCCGAGGCAATATGCCACTGACCATAACCCAGCCAAGGTTCAATCCCCATTTTCACATGCGTGGCTTCTTCCGCATGAACAGAGAGAGTTGTAACTGACATCATTCCTGCACAGAAAAACGCACTAATTGATTTTTTCACTGCATGGAGAGAATACATGGCTATTTCCTTCCGTTGTCATTGTGGCTACAGGCTGGAGGTTGTCCGAGGAAAACCAAGAGATGTATCATTACTTAGAATCTTCTATTGGCGAAATTAGTTATTTTCTATATCTAAGAGTTAAAAAAAATGTGATAAGTGTTTCTTATTGGTTGTTCTTTTGTAACTAAAAAAGCTTCAAAGATAAAAAAATGAGAAATTATTCCCTAAAATGGAAAAGGACCTTATGAAATTTGGGTGGACCAATCTCTCGACATCTGCTTGCTGATATACCTTATGCCGTGATCGGAATACGTTTTTTTTTGAAACAGTCTTAAGATTTACCGGCCAATGATAATCCCCATCTGGGGATCTGAGTTCGTAAGTTGATTGATTGGACTGAGCCCATGCCCGTAGACAAATTCTATTCTCACGACGAGGCTTGCCCGAGCTCTAACCCAGAGCACACAGAGCAGTTTCGTCAGTTTGAAGTATACGGCCGCTGAGTAGCTCACTGCTGTCGGGCTGAGTGGAGGGATGCTGCCAGCTCCTGTCACCCCGCAGGAGGGGGGCTTCGGTGCTATGTGCTGACTGAAGGCAAGCTCCACACCGATGACATGCCCGTACCGATGCTGTTGCCCGGTAATACGAAGATGAAGAGCGGGCGGTTGTGGACGTAGGTTCGTGTTAACCACAACGCAGGCTCAACACTAGCAACGGCTACGTTGTTGGTCTTCAAACCGGCAGAAAAGTCATCCACTCGCAGACCCATCTTGCAGGCTTAAACTGTGTATTGCAGACAAATGCGTAACCGGGTTCGACGCGTTTTAACACAATTGCCAGCGAAATTACACCATGTCGCACCGTATTACGAACCTGATAGGCCTAGCTCGCCAAAATGGTTCTCACTCTACGCTTACTCATATAGCAAGTGTAAAGGATCATAACGTACTTTCCGTCTTCTAACTTTCTGCAACTTCACACCTAAAAAAATAGGGTCTTAAAATCGCCTGTGTAGATGTAGGCGGAACTGTACGTCGGTTAATTCCTTGCATGATGGAGCAGTCCAGAATGAAGTTCAGTGATATCGGTACAGCCCAACTGTGCCATTGTACGATCGATTTCAGCGATCAACGACTCTAGGGTGGCTGACACCAGCGCTTCGCCTCCTACAGCCACTGCGTATAATAGTGGACGTCCCAGTAATACTGCATTTGCGCCTAACGCCAGAGCTTTTACCACATCAGTACCGCGTCTGAAGCCGCTATCGAGTAACACGTTAAAGTTAGGGCCCACCGCCTTTCGGATGTCTGGCAAAACCAGCATTGGGCTAAATGTTCCATCTAACTGACGACCGCCGTGGTTAGATACTACAATACCTTCGGCCTTTAGTTGTTGTGCGGCTAATGCATCTTCAGTCGTCATTATACCTTTGATATACAACGGCCCCGGCCACAATTCGCGTATCCATTCCAGTGTTTGCCAGGTTAATGTAGGATCCATCTGTTGGGCGAAGTAGGTGGCCGCGCCCATACCGCGCTGAAACTCTGAGGGAAGGTAAGGTTTGAGGTTACCAAAGCCCGGCATCCCTGCAGGACGTAGTGTACGCCACACCCATCTAGGGTGCCGTGCTACATCTGCCAGCGCACGGAACGAAAGCTTCATCGGCCGTCGGTAGTGCGATTTATCGCGTTCACGGTTGCCGAAATGCACTGCATCTACCGACACTACCAACGCCGAGCAGCCTGAATGGCGCGCTCGCTCAATCAAGTTGGCTGTGACAGCGCGGTCCTTCAGAACATACAGTTGAAACCAGCGCGGCCCGCTGCTAACAGTTGCAGTCTCTTCCAGTGATGCCGTCGAAACGGTGCTCTGAATATAACCTATGCCGCTATGCGCGGCGGCTCGCGCTAGCATCTGATCGGCCTCATGACGCAGCATGCCATTGTAACCAGTTGGAGCTATCAGCAGCGGTGCAGCTAATAGGTCATTTCCTAGTGGTGTGTGCAGACTGCGTACACTTGCATCCTTTAATACCGTTGGTTTAAACATCCAACGTTCAAAGACTTCTCTGTTATGTCTCAGAGTCTGCTCGTTGTCAGCGCCACCATCTACATAATCGAATGCAAAGCCCGGTAGCGCACGTTGCGCTGCCCGACGTAAGTTCTCACAGTTAATAACCATAATAGCGTATGTTCCTCAGGCTTTATCACAAATAGATCAGATTCGTATCGTTGTGGATGTGGTTGATCTCAACAGCCCATACCATGGAGAGGAAAACATGCAGGAAGAGGGAACAAGAGCGATTTGAATTTGACGTTCATTCATGTTCACGAGGTTTCCTAAGTAAGTGACTTGGTTTATACACTTTATCGTTTATAAGAAACTATTGTCGTACGGCAAGAAACTATGTCATCCTTGAAGCCACTATCAGCAGCAGGTGAAATTTCAGAATGACGTTACATTACATAATGATTATCTTCCTAAAGGCAAGATCTAAGGCATGGCCGGTGTAAGTTACATTTTGATTTCTGCGCCAATATGGGGATTCAGTCAAACAAAAGCCAGGTCATTCATAACGACAGGTGTTAACTCTTACTCAAGACAAGGGGTAAAACTTTCTCGGTGACTTTCAATATTATGCACTTACTCATTCCTTTTGCACAAATATTAATTATATTGCTTCTGAATTAAAAAAAACTATAACAACATAAGATTTTTGCATATCTTAGATGAAGATTATAAGTTGTTATTAGGGATGACTCCCGAAGGGTAACAAATATTTCAAAAGCTTCCTTGGTTGTATAAATACCAATTGATGAGTCTTGTTGTATGTGATAGTACTATAAAAGGCTAGAACATAACTCTATGTTTCCTAAAATTACCTTTTACCGAATTTGTAGTTTTCGGCAAGCCTCGCTGCTGTTAACTGCTCCTGTTTTGCATTCATTTCTTCCTCGCCAGACTCTATGGAATTTATCCGATCACGATCAAGAGTTTAGCATTGTAATCGTCATAAATACGTCATACTTCTTGTGTTTCAACCTCTTCCCTCCTCCCGTAAACTTTTCTGACTAATTCCCACAGAGCATTTATTCTGTACATTTAGTAACCGTACTCACGATTAAATACCAAAGGTAATGGCAATCCAGAACGATCAGCCTGAATAATCTCAATAGCTTGTTTTGCTTTAGCGGTGTTAGAAATCAACGATGCAACGTGACTGGTAATGATTATCCGGGGATGTGTCCACAAAGGATCTTCAGGCGGTAGGGGTTCCACTGGAAAAACATCCAACACAGCGCCGCTTAAATGTCCGTTGTTTAGCCCGACCAATAACGCATCATGATCCAATTGGTGGCCGCGTCCAACATTAATCAGTCCTGCATTCGGAGGTAATTGCTCTAGAAGTTCTGCATTGATGATGCCACGTGTTGCTATAGTGTCGGGAAGTAAATTAACTAAAATGTGACTTTCGCGAAGAAAAGCTGCCAACTGATCGTTTTCAGCGTAACATTGTACACCGTGGGCATTTTTCTCGGTACGCGACCAGCCTCGCACAGTGAAGCCATTGGCCAACAGGCGTTTAGCTACAGCAGTGCCTAGACGTCCCATACCCATTATACCTACTGACGTTTCGTTCACTAGTCTGCCTGTTAGCTTATTGTTCCAGCTCTGCCTTTTCTGCGCCTGCATCACCAGCGGAATCTGGCGTACAAGCAGGTAACATGCCATAGTCACATAATCAGCCATTCTGCTCTCAGTTTCTGGCGTAACCATGCGAGTGATTGGAATATTGGCGGGAACTGTCGAATCATTCAAAATATGATCCACTCCTGCTGCCTCGCTTAATATCACGCGTAAATTTGGGAATTGAGCAAGCTTGCCTCTCTCAGGCTCCCACACTAAAACATAGTGAACACTTTCAGGCTCAACTGAAGGGTCATCCCAGCTCGCGATACGCAAGTCAGGGAAATTAGGTAAAAAAAGATTTCGCCATTCGTCGATATCTTCGCGACTTACGAAGTTTATTAACAACGTTTGCTGGTATGTGGTTCTCATCTTAGTCTCTATAGCTATTTATGCGTTTCTGAATTAGGCTGTTCAGTGAGACTATTCGAGATGAGGGTGCCGGTAAAATAGTTTTAATGTGGCTTTTACATAGTAATTATTGAGGGGGTAATGTCAGAAACCAACATTTTTACTACCCTGTATCTGCTAGGTGTTTGGCTTTATTCTGCGTAACCCCTGGAGATTTCACCGATAATCCGACAGAATAACGGTAGTTCGGGGCTAAAGTCAGAAGAGGCTAAATAGCCATGCGAACTATTAGATCACTTTAAGATAATACAGCCCGGATTGTGTGCTCTAACAATCTACAAACAAACCATAATCACCAACCGGACTGAACGATGCCGATCGTAGCACCACTCCCCGTAACGAATAATGACTGATGCAGAAAAAATCCACAAAACGCGCGATAAAAATCATGTCAAAAAAACTGACCGCCTTCGGGGCGGGACGCTAGCACTACTTGAGCCTGATTGAGGGTGTGTTCAGCCCGGAAAATATCGGCGCGCAATTGTATGAAAAAGAAAATGGAGAGCTGGCCAGCACTCATGTAAAGAACGGTGTATTACAGGAGCGCTAATGGCTACATCCACTGGTGCTGCACGCTGGTAATGGCGCAGCAATGAAATAGCAAATGCTGCAGGTAAAACTGGCGGAACTGAAAATCACGCCATTGCACAGAAGACCGCGAGGGATCAATGATAATACGTACATTCTGGCTACTAAGATATGTTTCTCAGTGGACTTTATCTGAATTTAAAACACTGGATGAAGCGCGTGACTGGGCAAATAAATTTATCGACCGATATAACGCAGAGCATTGCCATAGCGGTACTGGCTACGTATCGCCTGAATAGCAGCTGTCAGGATAAGACCATGTGTCCAGGATGCATCATCCGGAGCCGTGGTCAAAGTAAATCCGAAACTGGCAGTGGAAAGCAGAGGTAACCCTGAACCCGTAACAGAAACATCTGATAGCATAATGAACATCATGGGTGACTACTTTGTTAACACTTAACGCTGTATAAGATTGTTCATCTTAAGATCCCGCAGGTTCCTGCGCTGTACCGGGCGAGTTTTTTCCTGGCTCTCTTACCCACCACTTTAGTTTCTCACTTTGTATTGGCATTACCCCAATTCTCCCAAAAAGCCCGGAATGGGCTGCAGGGCGCTCCAGTCCTGGTGTCAGGCAGGATCAGACCCTCAAAACGATCCTTTACCTGTTTGGTTTTACCCGCAATAATGCGGGTTATGACAACAGAAGGATCCACGCGCTGCGATTTATTCTCATGGCAGGATCCGCCGTTTCGGGCCAGAATAGCTGTATCCAAACCCGTCGTGCGCTACGTGAAAAATAACTGATGAACAACGTCATTCCCCTGCAGAATTCACCAGAACGCGTTTCGCTTCTGCCGATCGCCCCGGGAGTTGATTTTGCGACCGCGGTCGCACTCCGCCGGATGGCCACGTCGACCAGCGCCACACCGGCCTACCTGCTGGCACCTGAAGTGAGCGCCCTTCTCTTTTATATGCCCGATCAGCGGCACCACATGCTTTTTGCGACAATGTGGAATACCGGCATCCGTATCGGCGAGGCCCGGACCCTGACCCCTGAGTCGTTTGACCTGGATGGTCTGCGACCGTTTGTACGTGTGTTATCGGAAAAAGTACGCGCACGCCGCGGGCGTCCGCCAAAAGATGAGGTACGACTGGTGCCACTGACTGATCTAAATTTTGTACGCCAGATGGAGAGCTGGATGGTGACCACCCGCCCTCGCCGGCGTGAACCCTTATGGGCTGTAACCGATGAGACAATGCGGAACTGGCTTAAACAGGCGGTAAAGCGCGCAGAAGCTGACGGGGTTCATTTTTCAATTCCGGTGACACCGCACACGTTCCGCCACAGCTACATTATGCATATGCTCTATCACCGACAACCGAGGAAAGTCATCCAGGCCCTGGTCGGTCATAAGGATCCACGCTCGATGGAAGTGTATACGCGTGTATTTGCGCTGGACATGGCTGCCACGCTGGAGGTGCCGTTTACCGGTGATGGCCGTGATGCGGCGGATATTCTGCGCGCCCTGCCCCCGGCGACCTGATTTCAGGTTTAGCTGCCTGTGGCCGGCGAGAACTGACATTCATATGAGTCAGAGAGGCTAATCCGGAATTGCCGGAGCAAAGGATACCCGCTATAGATGTTCAGATGAGATCTCTTCGTACGCCTGAGTCCCGAACTCTCTGAGCAGTCCGCCCCGCTCCTGCATATCGGTAACCCTACCCCGGGTTACCAGCCTCACATTCCGAATGGGCACATACCGCAGTCATGGAAGATACCCTGAAAAACTCACGGACAGCGTAGACTGCAGCCCCCTACACTACCTTTCCAGCACAGTGCATCGATCTGACGGTGTAACTGCAGCACATACGGGTCTTTGCAGAGTATGACCAGGTCCGTCTTCTCCGGATGTATTTCTGCGTCCTCATACCGCAGACAATATGTTCTATACGGCGCATGATTGCATCGGCCAGTTTCCTTGACCGCACAGAGTCCGGCTTCTGCCAGGAAGGAAAACCAACACAGGTAACGCGTTGACTTACTCTTCTCTGACAGCAGCTCGAACTGGACAAACCGGACATGCAATTCCTTTTTACGATCCTCATTCTCAGTGTTAAACCGGCTCCGGTCCTGCGGAAACTAGGAAGGAAAGATTTTCGCTTAGTCCAGACAGCATGACGAACTTATTCAGAAGGTATGGCTCCGAACTGTGCATAAGCCCTTTCCCCGCTCGGGGGTGGCTCAGTACGTCACGCAGGTCTTCATTTAATGCCAATATAAGCCAACAGCGGGAAAATTGACTGCGGCGTGCAGCCCATCGTCTCTCAGTCAATACATGGAACGTATTATCCGCCCAAAGCGCATGCCGCAGTCAATATCAGTATTTTTTCGTATCAAATCGCATACCACAGTCAATTTAATGCGGGGAAGCATGATGGATAAAGAGAGGTATATTGACTGCGCTATGCGTGATGCGTATCACAGTCAATAACAGAGGATAAGAGCACGCCACAGTGAATTTTTGCGTACTACAGTCATTTTTCTGGCTTCATACTGGTGAGCGCTTCGGCCAGCTTTTGAGGATCGATACCCGCGGCTTTCAAAGCCTTAATGACCTCATCATAGTTCTGCTCAGAAGACTGCTCCTCTTCCTCTTTGCGAGGCGACTTCACGGTACTGCTAATCAGTTTCGGGTTGCGATAGTGCACACTGAAATAGGTTGCCCGTCCGCGTTTGAATTCGGTGTAATCCAGATACCCGATATCCCGCAGCTGCTCCATCGCTTTGCGAACGGTATGGTTCTGCGTGTACACGTTTGAGGTGAGGTTCAGCCGGTCCCGCATACGTTTCATGGAGATTGGTGCCGGGTTCTGAGGCAGGCTTTCGATGTAGGTATACAAGGCTTGAGCAGACTCTTTACGCTGCAGGGCGTCGATCGCCTTCAACCGCAGCAGTACCCGCCGGTCCATGTGGTAGAGCTCGAAGAGTTTGGGTTCGGCCTTGATCTCCACGATATCTTCGTTGATATCATAGTAAGCCGACTGCACCAGGTGTGTGGTCCAGCCCTTGGTGTCACTCTGGAACTTCAGCGTGACGGTCGCCAGTTTGAACAGGGAGTTGCTGATACGGTCGCGCATTTTCTTGTTTGAACGTCGCGAATCAAAACCGCACATCTTAACGAACTCAACAAAAGACAATTCCAGGGTGTCTTTTTTTACGCCATACTCCGACATAGAGCGGACGATACCAAGCCAGACTTTGAAATCCGTGTCCATGTCGAGACGCGATCCTGTGATCCTGACGTCGGTGTATCCTTCGCTCTTCGCGATAGACAGCTGTACAAGCTCCTCAGTCGCATCTGTGACGTTTTTACGGTTAGCCTTACTCTTTCCTGTCGATTTCAGCGTAGGAACGAAGAGACCAAGCCTCATGAGCGCAACGGGCTGAACGGTACTGGTGCTGTTGACATCCAGTTTAACAACTTCACCGGTTTTCTTATCAACCTCCTGCAGATTCAGAGGTAAGCTATTATTTTCGCTCATCATCTTTGATCCCAACAGTTATCCACAAAGGCAAGTATAAATGCATATCTCAGTCAACGGAAATACATACCTCAGTAAATACCGTTGCATATCACAGTATTAGATAATGCATACGTCAGTCAACATTTAACACGCTATAGTCAATGCTGATCCCCCTTAAGGCCAGTCAGGATGGCGCCTCAGGCGATCCGGGGATCTCTTTATGATCTCACTATGATCTCTATAGGATCATTTATTGGATCGACACTATGAATAACCCCGCCAGATCTGCCCGCATCAACATTGACGTAAGACCGCCATCTGGAGTGATATTTTGAATACATCTCTTGGTGAGTTCATCTTCATGATCTCGCTCTATTTCCCGACCAGATAAAATATTGACTGTAGTACGTGACCAGTTTCGGCATGTTTTGATCATTCTGGATATTCGAATTACATACCCCAGTCAATATATTGCATACCACAGTGAGTATTCACAACAGGATAGATTTGGAGTGCGTACTTGGCATCAACGCGTTAGTGCTTTCAGCAAGATCAGCTCTTTTCCGCTTCCTCAAAGCTTTCTCACGAAGCGAGAAAGCTTTCTGCGGCGAGCGGCAGTAAATAATATTGACTGCGGTATGTAGTATTCGTGAAATATCATACAACCTAGATTGATAATTGCCTGTTTTGTGAGCAACTTTGCATGTTTAAGTTCGCTTTGCGCTTTTATTGTTGCTTTGCATTAAATTCCAAGATTTAATAAAATGATGCAAAGTAATGATTAAAGGATGCTCAATATGGGACTAATGGATACGCTAAACCAGTGCATAACCGCTGGCCATGAAATGACAAAAGCAATTGCGATTGCCCAGTTCAATGACGACAGCCCTGAGGCACGCAAAATTACCCGCCGCTGGAGGATAGGTGAAGCCGCTGATTTAGTTGGGGTATCATCTCAGGCTATCAGGGATGCAGAGAAAGCTGGCCGTCTGCCACACCCCGATCTTGAAACCCGCGGCAGAGTTGAACAACGTGTCGGCTATACCATCGAACAAATCAATCACATGCGGGATGTTTTTGGTACCCGTCTGCGGCGTTCAGAGGATGCCTTCCCACCGGTTATCGGCGTCGCCGCTCACAAAGGTGGCGTTTATAAAACGTCGGTTTCTGTTCACCTTGCTCAGGATCTTGCTCTGAAAGGGTTACGTGTTTTGCTTGTTGAAGGCAACGACCCGCAAGGAACAGCATCAATGTATCACGGATGGGTACCCGATCTCCATATTCATGCTGAAGATACGTTACTCCCCTTCTATCTTGGCGAAAAAGATGATGCCAGCTATGCGGTAAAACCTACCTGCTGGCCAGGTCTCGATATCATTCCATCCTGCCTGGCATTACATCGGATTGAAACCGAACTGATGGGTAAGTTTGATGAAGGAAAACTGCCAACCGATCCGCATCTGATGCTGCGTTTAGCCATTGAAACAGTGGCTCATGACTATGATGTCATCGTGATAGACAGCGCACCCAACCTGGGTATCGGTACGATTAATGTGGTATGTGCAGCAGATGTTCTCATTGTGCCGACTCCTGCAGAACTTTTCGATTACACCTCCGCCCTTCAGTTTTTCGATATGTTACGCGATCTGCTTAAGAACGTTGATCTTAAGGGGTTTGAACCGGATGTCCGCATTCTTTTGACAAAATACAGCAATAACAATGGATCGCAATCTCCCTGGATGGAAGAGCAAATCAGAGATGCCTGGGGAAGTATGGTCTTGAAAAATGTTGTTCGCGAAACTGATGAGGTAGGCAAAGGCCAGATTCGTATGAGAACGGTTTTCGAACAGGCAATTGATCAGCGTTCTTCTACCGGTGCATGGCGAAACGCTTTATCTATCTGGGAGCCCGTCTGCAATGAGATTTTTGACCGCCTGATTAAACCTCGCTGGGAGATTCGATAATGAAACGAGCTCCGATCATTCCAAAACACACAGCAAATTCTCAGGCTGTAGAAATCGCTTCATCGCCTTCACCTGCTCCAGCTGCACCAATGGTTGATTCATTAATTGCGCGTGTAGGAGCTATGGCGCGTGGAAATTCTATCGCCCTGCCTGTATGCGGTCGGGAAGTTAAATTCACGCTGGAAGTGATCCCTGGAAACTCAGTAGAAAATACCTCCAGGGTCTGGTCAGGCAACGAGCGAGATCAGGAACTCCTCACAGAAGATGCTCTTGATGACCTGATCCCCTCTTTCTTGTTGGCTGGCCAGCAGACACCTGCTTTTGGCCGCCGTATTTCAGACATCATAGAAATTGCAGACGGGAGTCGACGTCGCAAAGCAGCCATTCTCACATCAAGCGATTATCGTGTTCTTGTCGGTGACCTTGATGATGAACAAATGGCTGCGTTATCCCGGCTGGGAAACGATTATCGTCCAACGAGTGCTTATGAAAGAGGTCATCGTTACGCAAAACGTCTGGAGAATGAATTCGCGGGTAACGTTTCAGCTCTTGCTGATGCGGAACATATTTCACGTAAAATCATTAGTCGTTGCATCAACACTGCCAGATTACCAAAATCTGTAGTTGCCCTCTTTTCTCATCCCGGTGAACTCTCCGCTCGGGCTGGTGAAGCTCTTTTAAAAGCCTTTACTGATAAAGAAGAACAGTTAAAAAATCGGGCGGAGGAACTGCACGAGCAAAAGAAAGCAGGTGTAATTTTTGAAGCTGATGAGGTCATTACATTGTTGATGGCGGTTCTGAAAGAAAATTCTTTAAGAAGAGCTAATATCAGTTCAAGACATCAGTTCGCGCCAGGCGCATCGGCTTTGTACAAAGGAGATAAAGTTATACTGAATCTTGACAGAACACGATTGCCTGCTGAGTGTATTCAGAAAATTGAAGCAATACTTAAGGAACTGGAAGCTAAGGTATCTTGATAAATCTGCCAGGACTTTGGGCTAGTAAGTATTTTTAATAGTGGCCAGCTTTATCCAATTTATCCTTCGATGTTTTGATTCCCGGTGGGACCACGGTCCCACGTACCCCGATTATCATCATAGACTCATCTGGGACCACGGTCCCACATATCCCTGGTTATCGTCTGAGAGTCACCTGGGACCACGGTCCCACGTACCCTGGTTATCGTCAGAGACTCATCTGGGACCACGGTCCCACATATCCCTGGTTATCGTCTGAGAGTCACCTGGGACCACGGTCCCACATATCCCTGGTTATCGTCTGAGAGTCACCTGGGACCACGGTCCCACATATCCCTGATATCGTCGGAGAGTCATCTGTGACCACGGTCCCACATATCCCTGGTTATCGTCTGAGAGTCACCTGGGACCACGGTCCCACATATCCCTGGTTATCGTCTGAGAGTCACCTGGGACCACGGTCCCACATATCCCTGATATCGTCGGAGAGTCATCTGTGACCACGGTCCCACATACCCTTGGTATCTTCTGAGCCTTACGTGGGACCACGGTCCCACATATCCCTGGTTATCGTCTGAGAGTCACCTGGGACCACGGTCCCACATATCCCTGATATCGTCGGAGAGTCATCTGTGACCACGGTCCCACATACCCTTGGTATCTTCTGAGCCTTACGTGGGACCACGGTCCCACATGCTTTGGATACCTATTATAATGGGCAAGGTAAGAGTGAACGGTCGTGTTCTCGACCGATTTATAGAGTATCGAATATAGCTTATGCCCTTGAGAAAGCTATCTCTGCTCTGAAAGTGTTTATCGGACTTGTTGAGTTGTTTCGTCCGCTTACGACTGATAACGCAGGAAAAGTAAGTTTTTTCTGTAGACCAACTTGGTCTCTAACATTAAAACCTGGCAACCGGCAATTCCTTCCAGCGGGTCGTGTAAGCTGGCGATAACATCTCCCGCTTCATTTGCCATTCCGGGGCAATACCTCTTCCGGCAAACCAGACTCTCCCCAGCCCTGAGTGATTGATACTGTCCAGGACCTTCATCAGCTCATCACTGTGCGGCAGCGGTTGCACTTCATCGAACAGGTTTAGCTGTGATACCCCGTTCGGACTGAAATCATTCAGCATAATGCCTGCTTTAGCGTACCTGTGACCAGGTACCCAGATCCTGTCCAGAGCTTTAACTGCAGCAGCGATAATATCCCGGGTGTCGCGTGTTGGTGTGTTCAGTTTTTCTGTGGCCACGTTACCGTAATAGGGCTCGTTGACAGCGAACGGGGAGGTTTTGACGAACGCCGATATGTGCCGACAGTACTGATGTTCACCCCGTAGCTTCTCGGCCGCGCGCTCAGCGTACTGACAGACCGCCTGTCGGAGCTCATCGTAATCAGTGATACGTTGACCGAAGCTGCGACTGCATACAATCTGCTGCTTCGGCGGGGGGGCTTCTTCCAGCGAAATACAACTTTCGCCGTTCAGCTCACGTACCGTGCGCTCCAGTACCACGTTGAAATTTTTCCTGATAAACGTGGGGTTCGTCAGCGACAGCTGCAGGGCTGTGGTAATCCCCATGACTTTCAGTTTCTTCGCTATCCGGTTCCCCACGCCCCAGAGTTCTTCCACCGGCTGCAGGGATAACAGTTTTGCCGTTCGCCGCGGATTGTCCGGCGTCAGGGCAAGAACGCCTCTGAACTGAGGCCATTCTTTCGAGGCCCATTGCGCTGATTTTGCCAGCGTCTTCGTGGGCCCCATGCCGACGCCGATCGTCAGGCCGGTCCCGTTGCCAACATGCTCACGCAGCTGCTGCCCGAACTCTTCAAAGTTAATGCAACTGTCGATGCCCCGGATATCGAGGAACATCTCATCAATTGAGTACTGCTCAACCCGCGGCGCCAGCTCCTCCAGATGTGTCATGACTCTGTTCGACATCGAGGCGTAGAGCTCGTAATTACTGGAGAAAACATGCAGTTTCTCCGGAAACTGAGCACTCTTAAGCTGGAACCAGGGGACACCCATTTTAATCCCCAGCAGCTTCGCTTCTTTTGAACGGGCAATCACGCAACCATCGTTGTTACTCAGCACGACGACAGGTTTACCCCGCAGGTCAGGGCGAAAAACCTTCTCGCAGCTGGCGTAGAATGAGTTGACGTCGGCCAAGGCGAACATCACTCTGTCCCTCGTGTTTTATGAATGAACGCGATAACCACGCCAAAAATTTGCAGGGTCTCCGGATCTGGATGGAGGGCAGGGTAAGCCGGATTCATCGCCTGCAGGACCGGACGAGGTGTCAGCAGAAGCCTCTTTACCGTAAATTCTCCCTCCATTTCCGCGATGACGATGTCGCCGTGTTGCGGTTTTTCTGCCTTATCGACGACCAGCAGATCACCTGAGTTCAGGCCAATATCCGTCATGGAGTTTCCAATGGCCCTGACAAAATACGTTGAGGCACGGTGCCTCACGCAGTATTCATTCAGATCAAGCTCAGCTTCAGTATAATCGGCCGCCGGCGATGGAAACCCGGCGGCACACCGTTCCGTGAAAAGTGGCAGCGTCAGGATTTCAGGGTCGGATACTGCAGGCATAAACTTCACGATTCGTAGTTCCATTCACTGTATTTATATACAGTAATTATTTTTCTGAATGCCGCGATTTGCAAGCGTATTTACCCGAGAAGGTGCTAACTGATTGCTCTGGTGATGAAAATAGTTGTACTGGCACCGCTTCGTGTATAATTTTTCAGCTGCTCAAATTGCTCAAATTTTGTAATATACTGAGCACACGATAAAAACTCATATCCGGAGAGACCGCTATGTCGCCAGGTTTCAGAACTGTTCTCAGATATGCCGGCGTACCGGTGGACAGCAGTGAACCCGTACGTCGAAAATTTGGTAGCCGGTTGATCGGGATTGTGACGGTTTGTCTCCTCCCGCTACTTATTTTCGATGTCCCGCTCTGGGTTTTCGTCTTGTCACAGATTGTCTGGGGGGGAGGGGTCTACATCGGCCTGTCCGTTGTCGGAGACAAGTCCCGGCACCAGTAATTTCTCGGTAATTGCGGCTGTGCTCAAAAAACGCACTGTCGTTGTCATGCCTGTTATTGCCTTCTTCTCCGCCAGCTGCCTTCAGCTTATCCACAGAGTTAAACAGAAACTCTGTGGACAGCTGTTCCAGCCAGTTTTGTCTGCTGTTCTCCGGTCAGCCAGTGCCCTGCGTCCGGTTTGCCACGGGACGGACGATTTTTCCGTTCCGGCCCGGTGCCGTGGTGATGGTATACCAGACCCTCGTCATACAGAAGAACGCCCTTCAGGCCGCTTTCGCGGCATAGCCTCGCCGTCAAAAGGCTGACGGCTGCGGTATCCCACGGTCGGCGTTGACCCGCCGACTCCTGCCAGACAGAGCAACTGCCCGGTACTACAGAAAATGACGTCGCGATGCTCCACATCCATACCGCGCCTGGCGCGGGGATATCCACTGCCCGGAGCCAGTGTGCCGCGGCCGGACTGACACGGGACGGGCGACGTTTTCGCTCCTGTCCGGCGTCGTTGCGATTTTACGCCATCCACTCGTCATTTAAGGCCCGCCCTTCAAGCCGCTTTCGCGGCATATCCTTGCCGTCAAAAAGACTGACGGCTTCGGTATTCCACGGTCAGCTTGACCCGTTACCGGTCGCGGCGTACAGGCTCCGGGCAGCAGGGAACGGACGTCGTACCGACGTCCTCCTGTGTGCCCCCTGTAACCACGAGGTATCCCTATGTCCCGTTTTATCCTGGGTAACTGCATCGATATCATGGCCGGTTTTCCCGAGCGCGCCGTCGATTTCATTCTGACTGATCCCCCGTACCTTGTCGGTTTTCGTGACCGTTCCGGGCGCACGCTGGCCGGCGACAAAACCGACGAATGGCTCCAGCCTGCCTGCAACGAGATGTATCGCGTACTGAAAAAAGATTCGCTGATGGTCAGTTTCTATGGCTGGAACCGTGTCGATCGCTTCATGGCGGCCTGGAAAAATGCCGGATTCAGCGTCGTTGGCCACCTGGTGTTTACCAAAACCTATTCGTCTAAATCTGCCTATGTGGGCTACCGCCACGAATGCGCCTATCTCCTGGCAAAAGGCCGCCCGGCCCTGCCACGGGAGCCGCTGCCGGACGTGCTCGGCTGGAAATACAGCGGCAACCGCCATCACCCGACCGAAAAACCTGTTACCAGCCTGCAACCGCTGATCGAGAGCTTCACACATCCGAACGCCATTGTTCTCGATCCGTTTGCCGGTTCCGGCTCCACCTGCGTGGCGGCAGTTCAGTCAGGGCGCCGCTACATCGGGATTGAACTGATGGAGCAGTACCACAAAGCCGGGATTGCCCGCCTGTCAGCAATACAGCGTACCATGCAGCGTCCGGCCGCTAACGACGAGTTCCCGGAGGCCGCGTAATGAACTATGCAGGACACGAAAAACTCCGCGCAGAAGTGGCGGAAGTCGCCAACAACATGTGTGACCTGCGGGCGACGCTGAACGGGATGGAGCACCGCTATCGCTTTGACTCCGATGTGCTGGCCGAACGCCTGACCCGTCAGACCCTTTTTCGTATCAATGCCCTGTTTATGGCGGCGTACAACGAAATTCTTGAGCTGGATGCCTGCTTTAAGGACTAAGGAGAAAAACATGTACGGAACCTGTGAAACCCTCTGCCGGTTGTTGCGTGAGCAGTATCCCGCAGAAACTCCACTAAACCTGATTATCTGGTCCACGGCGGATATCGAAGCGCTGGCTCAGGGGATGGAGTATGTCGTTTCTGAGCAGGAGACAAGGGCGATCCTTAAACGCATCGATGAAATCCCGGAGGAGCAACGGCTTGAGTCGGGCGTGTCTGTCAGTGCGGTGATGACGCTGATAGATCA